>NZ_JBEZHQ010000002.1:365876-540048 GCF_040650675.1 Streptomyces sp. NPDC048637 | reverse complement strand
AGGCACCGTCGTGTTCGACGACATGCGCAACCTGCCCGAACTGCTGGCGGCCACCTCCTAAGCTCACGCAGCCCCTCGTCCCACACCCCTGCCCCTCCGGCCCGTCACCTCCCGTTGGAGGGTGGGAAAAACGGTTGGTGGGGGCAAGTGTGGGTGGGCGAGTGGGCCCTTGGTGGGGTGGGGTCCGGGCTTAGCGGCAGCCGCAGTTGGCTACTGCTGAGGCGAGTTTGTCCAGGGCGGTCTGGGCGCCTTGGGGGTCGGTGGTGCCGGTGGTCATGAAGGAGAAGACGAGGAGGCGGCCGTCGGCGTCGACGACGGTGCCGGCCAGGGTGTTCACGCCGGTGAGGGTGCCGGTTTTGGCGCGTACGGCGCCGGCGCCGGCGCTCTGGCCCCGGTAGCGGTTGCTGAGGGTGCCGGTGAAGGCGGCCACCGGGAGGCCGGTGACGACGGGGCGCAGGGCCGGGTGGTCGGGCGACGAGGCGTGCAGCAGGAGGCGGGAGAGCAGGGCGGCGGTGACCTTGTCGTCGCGGTCCAGGCCGCTGCCGTCCTCGAAGACGGCGCCGGACAGCGGGAGGTGCTCCCGCTGGAGGGCGGTGCGCACGGCCTTTCCGGCACCGGCGAAGCTGGCCGGCTGACGGGAGGCGAGGGCGGTCTGGCGGGCCAGTGCCTCGGCGATGTCGTTGTCGCTGTGGGTCAGCATCCGCTCGACGAGCGCGGACAGCGGCAGGGAGTGGACGGCGGCAATCCGGTCGGGCTTCTTGGGGGCCTTGGCGCCGGTGGGATCGCCGTCGACGGTGATGCCGCGGTCGTGGAGCAGATCGGCGAAGGTGCGGGCCGCCGTGCGGGCCGGGTCGGTGTCGCGTGGGGCGGTGCCGTGGTCGGAGTCGTCGAGGCGGGCCTCGTCGGTCATCAGCGCGGTGACGGGGGCGATGTTCTCGTTCGGGCCGATGGGGTGCTGGACGGGGCCCGAGTAGGCACCGGTGTCGTAGCCCAGGCTGATCTTGGTGAGGTGACGTTTCTTGAGGGCGCGGGCGGTGGTCTCGGCGAGGGTGCGCAGATTCGCGGGCTGTTCCTCGGCGCCGGGCCGCGGGGCGCGGGCGGTCAGGGTGGGGTCGCCGCCGCCGACCAGGACGATGCGGTTCTTTCCGGCCCGGACGACGGTGGTGTCGATGCGGTGGTCGGGGCCGAGCGCGGAGAGCGCGGCGACGGCGGTGGCGAGCTTGACGGTGGAGGCGGGGGTGGCGGCCTTGCCCTGGTCGGCGCCGAAGACCTCCCGGCCGGCGGCCGCGTCCAGGACGGAAGCCGTCCGCAGCGGGCCGAGCGCCGGGTCCTTCAGCAGCGGTGCGAGCGCGTCGGCCAGCCCCGCGTCGGTGGGCGCGGGGGCCACGCCACGGCCCGCGGGGCCGGGCGTGCGGCCGCCGAGCGCGGACAGCACGGGCGGTGCGCTGGGCGCCGGCCGGGCCTCCGGAGCGTGATGCTCGCCACTGGCACCGTCCATCTCGGCCGCCTCCGCACGCTCGGCCGTACGCTGACCCGAGTCCCACGGCCCGGACGCCGCCACCGCGACGATCGCGACCGCCAGACCGGTGGCTGCGGAGACCGCCGTCAGCCGCCATGTCTGCTGGGTATGGCGCGGTGTGGCCTGCCAGGCCTGCCGCGTGGCATCGACCGCCGTCTGCGCCGACCGGACCGCCGCGCGCGTCGCCGACCGCGCGGACCGTGCCGCCGACTGCCATCTGACCTGCCACTTTCCGGTCTCCGGCACCTCGGACCAGCCCCTTTCGCCACCACACACCTGCGTGGGGGACACTTAATCACCAGACGTATGTGTTGATCATGGAGGAGCCACCCGTGGAGTTCGACGTCACCATCGAGATCCCGAAGGGTTCGCGGAACAAGTACGAGGTGGACCACGAGACCGGTCGGATCCGCCTGGACCGTCGACTCTTCACCTCGACCAGCTACCCGGCCGACTACGGCTTTGTCGAGAACACCCTGGGCGAGGACGGCGACCCGCTGGACGCGCTGGTCATCCTGGATGAGCCGACCTTCCCCGGCTGCCTCATCAAGTGCCGTGCCATCGGCATGTTCCGGATGACGGACGAGGCCGGCGGCGACGACAAGCTGCTGTGCGTGCCGGCGTCCGACCCGCGAGTGGAGCACCTGCGGGACATCCACCACGTGTCGGAGTTCGACCGCCTGGAGATCCAGCACTTCTTCGAGGTCTACAAGGACCTGGAGCCCGGCAAGTCCGTCGAGGGCGCCAACTGGGTCGGCCGCACCGAGGCCGAGGCCGAGATCGAGGCCTCGTACAAGCGCCTTGAGGCGCAGGGCGGCGCGCACTGACGCAGCGTCGTCGGTCCGGCGTCCGGCGGGGTTTCCCTGACCGCCGTGCCCGGGCCCGCGCGCGCTGATTTTCGTACGCGAACGGGCGGCACCCAGTCGGGTTGCCGCCCGTTCGTGCGTGTCGGGGCCGGGCGACCGGCCCCGACGGGCCCTAGAAGCCGCGGGTGCGCTTGGCGGCCCGGCGTCCGGTGCCGGGCTCCTCGACGCCTGGCGCACGCAGGAACAGCCGCGCGACCTCGGCACCGAGGTTGACCCCCACCGCGATGGCCAGCGCCAGCGAGGCGGCCTGCACCAGGGACGTGAGGCCCTCCGGCAGATGGCCCTGGGCGAAGTTGAGCAGGCCGAAGTACGTGGCGCTACCGGGCAGCAGCGGGCCGACGGCCGCGGTGACGTACGGCAGGGCCGACGCATAGCGGTAGCGGGAGAGCAACTGGCCGAAGAGGCCGACCAGTCCGGCCCCGATGGCGGTGGCGGGCACCGGGTTTATCCCGGCCACGTAGTGCAGGGCGCCGTAGACCACCCAGGCGACGCCGCCGTTCAGGGTCGCAAACGCCACGGTGTGACGTTCCTGCTGGAGCAGCACGCAGAACGACAGCGCCAGCAGCATGGACGCGGTGATCTGCACCAGCGGCTCGTTGTACGCCCCCAGCGCCTGCTCGGGGTTGAGCCGCCGCAGGCCGGGGTTCAGCTGGAGCCCGATGTAGAGCACGCTGAGGACGCCGACGACGATGCCGACGATGAGGTAGCCGACCTCCAGCAGACGGGCGGCGGCGGTGATGTAATAGCCGGTCAGCCCGTCGTGGACGCCGGCGACCAGGGCCCGTCCCGGGATCAGCGCGAACAGTCCACCGGTGATCACCGCGGACGCCTGCACATTGAGGTGGGCCAGGCCGAAGGCGACACCCACCGCGGCGGGCGGCATCGCCGCGACCACGAACTGGTAGAACTCCGGCAGCCCGCGCCCGGACGCGAGCCAGGCCAGCCGGTCGCCGAGCATCGAGCCCAGAGCTGCCGCGAGGAACACCCGCAGCTCGCCGCCGACCAGCATCGAAGCCGCACCGGACAGCAGCCCGGAGGCCACCGTCAGCGCCCAGCTCGGGTACGGGTGGCGGTTACGGCGGATCTCGGCGAGGCCGCGGTAGGCCTCTTCGAGGGTGATGCCCTCGGAGGTGATGTCGTCGACGAGCCGGAAGACCGCGGACAGCCGGGTGTAGTCGACGCCGCGGCGCCGTACCGTCCGGCTGGCCGTGACCGGGTCGTGGACCAGCGACGGCTGGTAGGAGATCGACAGCAGGGTGAAGGTGACGGTCGGCTCGACCCGTTCCAGCCCGTAGGCGTGCCCGACGCCGAACATCGCGGCCTCGACGTCCTCCGCACCCTCACCGCCGGCGAGCAGGATCTCGCCGATACGGAGCGTCAGGTCGAGTACGCGGGGGACGGCCGGGCCGGTCTCTTCGTCGCCGCGCTCGGGGCGCTCGGGGACCGGGCGCTCGTGGACCGGCATCCGGAGCATGGTCCGCATCCGGTCCTGCCAGGGAGCTTCCTTGGTGAGGCTGACGGCGGGGATGCCGTGCGGCGGGGTGAAGGCGCTCATCGCCGTGGCGCCCACGGGGGCGGGCAGCGGAGTCTGGCCGGTGGTACTGCTCGGCTGGCTGAAGGCCGAGCCCTCCTGCTCGGCCGGCGTCTCCGGGCGCAGGCCGGCGGGCACCGCGAATTCGGAGGTGGGGTGCTCGTCCTCGGGAAGCGGCGGGTAGGGCACGCCCAGTGGCGGCGTGAAGGCGCTGTGGGCCTCGTCCGACTGGGGCTTGTGGTCCTCGGGACCGGTCTGATCCAAGGCGCCGCCGCTGCCGCTGCTGCCGTTCGTGCCGCGCTGGCCGCGCTGGCCGCGCTGTGGGTCCGACGCCACTGGTCTTCGCTCTCCTCGTAAGCCTCCTGACGGATGTCAAGGACACGATGCCTGATGAGGATGCGGGACGCTTGCACGGGGGCGAAATTTTCGGACGGCCGGCGTCTCCCGTGGCGGGTGGGGTCTTCTCCCGGCTGGTGTCAGCGCTTGGCGTGGCGGCCGCGGCGGGTGTCGGTGGGGGCGCCGTGCGGGCGGTCAGCGGGGTGCGGCGGGGCGGACTGTTCCTTCTTCGCCTTGCCGCGTGCGCGGAGGTACTCGATGGCGATCGGTACGACGGAGATCAGCACGATCGCGACGAGGATCAGCTCGATGTGCTTGTGGACGAACTCGATCTTCCCCAGCGAGGCGCCGAGCAGCGTGACACCGGCGCCCCACAAGGCGCCGCCGATGACGTTGAAGGTGATGAAGGAGCGGTAGTTCATCCGGCTCACACCGGCGATGATCGGCGTGAAGGTGCGCACGATCGGTACGAAGCGGGCCAGGATCAGCGACTTGGGGCCGTGCTTCTCGAAGAACTCGTGCGCCTTCTCGACGTTCTCCTGCTTGAAGAGGCGGGAGTCGGGGCGCTTGAAGAGCGAGGGGCCGACCTTGCGGCCGAAGAGATAGCCGGCCTGGTCGCCGAGGACGGCGGCCAGGACGATCAGGGAGCACACCATCCACAGCGGCCGGTCGAGCTTGTTCGTCGTCACCAGCAGACCGGTGGTGAACAGGAGCGAGTCGCCCGGCAGGAAGAAGCCGATCAGCAGGCCGGACTCCGCGAAGACGATGACCAGGACACCGATCAGGCCGAATGTCGCGATCAGATAGTCCGGGTCCAGCCACTGGGGGCCGAGCGCGAGAGTATTCACGGGGTGAAGGCTCCTGGGTCGAGGGCGCCGGATCGTGCGGTGCGACGGGCGAAGCGAGGGGGTGCAGGCGCGTGTGCGGCCAAAACTATCAACGCCGAGCGACCCGCCTTGGTTCCAGGCGGCCCCCGGGCCCCACCCGACGGCCCCCGACCGCTGGCCGCCCCCACCGGGCCGGGTGATCCTGGCCGTAAGGAGGTGCGCGCCATGAGCATCGAGGAATTCGGCGGTGGACAGCATGCGCAGTCCGACGTCCTGGTGGTGACGACCAACGACGTCCCGGGGTTTCACGTGGAACGGGTGATCGGCGAGGTCTTCGGCCTGACGGTGCGCTCACGGCACCTCGGCAGCCAGATCGGCGCGGGCCTGAAGTCGATGATCGGCGGCGAGCTGCGGGGCCTGACCAAGACCCTGGTGCAGACCCGTAACCAGGCGATGGAACGGCTGGTGGAGCAGGCCCGCTCGCGCGGTGCGAACGCGGTGCTGATGTTCCGCTTCGATGTCACGGAGGCCGCCGACGTGGGCACCGAGGTGTGCGCCTACGGGACGGCCGTGGTGCTCTCGCCCCAGAGCTGACCCCAGAAAAGAGCACCGTACGGGCCGGGGGCGCGCTCCCCGGCCCGTACGGATCACTGGTGGCGGTCCGCGTTGGCCCGCATCGCGTCCCGCATGTAGACGGCGAGGCCGGGCCTGATCGCCTCGTAGGTGGCGGTGAAGCGCTCATCGGTGACATACATCTCGCCGAAGCAGGTGTGGAGCTCATAGGTGCAGTCGCCGTACGCACCGACGATGAACTGCCGGTGTTCCTCGGCGACATCCATGGCCGCCTCCGAGTCCGCCGGCACACCCTGCGCGAGCAGATCCGCCATCTTGCGGTGGATGGCGTCGAGCTCCGCCGTCACCCGCTTCCAGTCGTCCTTGGTGTACGCGGCCGTCCTGCGCTGCGACTCCTTGTAGTACTCGGTGTGGCCCCAGCGCTCCTCGACCTCCGCGGCATGCTCGTCGGGGTCGAAGTCCCCGAAGACCTCGAACTTCTCCTCCGGTGTGAGCCGTACATTCATCCTGCGTGCCTCCATCGCGTGTTCGACGGCGGCGGCCATCTTCTGGAGTTTGCCGATCCGCTCGGTCAGCAGGTCGTGCTGGCGCCGCAGATGCTGCTGCGGGTCCACGTGCGGATCGTCCAGGAGGGCCGCGACCTCGTCGAGCGGAAAGCCGAGCTCCCGGTAGAACAGGATCTGCTGCAGCCGGTCCAGGTCGTCGTCGCCGTAGCGCCGGTGACCTGCGTAGTTGCGTTCGCCGGGCTGGAGCAGCCCGATCTCGTCGTAGTGGTGCAGGGTGCGCACCGTCACGCCGGCAAAGGCCGCGACCTGCCCTACCGAATAGCTCACTTCCGCTCCCTTCTGGGTACGCGTTCCACGATGTGACCTCACGCCGCGTGAGGTGCAAGTCCGCATCCTGAAAACCCGGTGAGGCGGCGGATCGGGGGGTGAGATCCTGCCGCACATGCTGGGGATAACGGATCTGTCCACGTATCTGGTGGGGCTCGCGCTGATCATTCTGCTGCCGGGTCCGAATTCGCTGTACGTCGTGTCGGTGGCGGCCCGCCGCGGCCCGCGGGTGGCGTACCGGGCGGCGGCCGGGGTGCTGTGCGGTGACACGGTGCTGATGACGCTGTCGGCGGGCGGGGTGGCCTCGCTGCTGCAGACCACCCCGGTGCTGTTCACCGTCGTCAAGTTCGCCGGTGCCGGCTATCTGACGTGGCTGGCGGTCGGGATGCTGCGCGGCGCCTGGGCGCTGTGGCGCGGCCGGGAGGCACGCCGGGCCGGGCGGGGCGACGGAGCCGCCGAGGCGCCGAAGGAGGCCGTGGAGCGGCCGTACCGCAGGGCGCTGGTGGTCAGTCTGCTCAACCCGAAGGCGATTCTGTTCTTCATCTCCTTCTTCGTGCAGTTCGTGGACCCGTCCTATGCCCACCCGGTGCTGTCGTTCCTGACGCTGGGCGCCTGGGCGCAGCTGTTCAGCTTCACGTATCTGTCGGTCCTGATCTTCAGCGGGACGTTTCTGGCGGCTACCTTCCGCCGCCGCAAGCGGCTGACGGCCGGGCTGTCCGCGGGGGCCGGCGCGGCGTTCCTCGGCTTCGCCGCGAAGCTGTCGCTGGCCAGCGCGAGCTGACGGGGGCCCGGCGGCCGGATCTGGTGTACGGGCGGGTGGCGGCCCTTCGGGGCAGCCGCCCGCCCGTTGCGCTTCCACTGGGTGAACCCTGGAGGCCACGTACCCCTTATGCCCTTATTGTCGGGCTCGAGGAGGTGCGCCGATGCCCGTGCATGACGTCCATGTCGCCGTCATCTACTACTCGTCGACCGGCACCGTCGCCGAGCTCGCCCGGCTGATCGCGGACGCCGCCGAGCACGCCGGAGCCGAGGTACGCCTGCGCCGCGCCGCGGAACTCGCCCCGCAGGCCGCGATCGACGCCAACCCGGCCTGGGCGGCCAATGCCGCGGCCACCGCCGACATCATGGAGGCCACCCACGAGGACGTGCTCTGGGCGGACGCGGCGATCTTCGGGACGCCCACCCGCTTCGGCAATGTGACCTCGCAGCTCAAGCAGTACCTCGACACCCTGGGCGGCCTCTGGCAGCAGGGCAGACTGGCCGACAAGGTCTACAGCGGCTTCACCGCGAGCGCCACCAAGCACGGCGGCCAGGAGTCCACACTGCTCGCGCTCTACCAGACCGTCCACCACTTCGGCGGCATCCTCGTGACGCCGGGCTACACCGACCCGGCGAAGTTCCACGACGGCAATCCCTACGGCACCTCCCATGTCGGCGGCCCCGATACCCCGCTCGACGACGAGGCACGCACCGCCGCCCGCATCCAGGCGGAGCGCGTGGTGAAGTTCACAAAAGCCATCAAACACGGCCTTTCGCAAGGCAGTTGACGGGTAGGCGCGACAGATGACTCTGCACAAAGGCGCATCGCCTTCCGACCGCAAGCAGTCCGGGCATCCGGTCAATCCCTTCTACGGCGAGGCCGACCCGGTCGCCGGAATGGAGACCGCGCCACCGCGGCACGCCCTGCCCGACGGCCCCATCTCCCCGCACACCGCCTATCAGTTCGTGCACGACGAGCTGATGCTGGACGGCAACTCCCGGCTGAATCTGGCAACGTTCGTCACGACCTGGATGGAGCCGCAGGCCGGCGTCCTGATGGCGGAGTGCCGGGACAAGAACATGATCGACAAGGACGAGTACCCGCGCACCGCCGAACTGGAGAAGCGGTGTGTGGCGATGCTCGCCGACCTGTGGCACGCCCCCGATCCGGCGGCCGCCGTCGGCTGCTCCACCACCGGGTCCAGCGAGGCCTGCATGCTCGCCGGGATGGCCCTCAAGCGCCGGTGGATGCAGAGGAACAAGGACCGGTATCCGGGGCAGGCCCGGCCCAACCTCATCATGGGCGCCAACGTCCAGGTCTGCTGGGAGAAGTTCTGCAACTTCTGGGAGGTCGAGGCGCGCATGGTCCCGATGGAGGGCGACCGCTTCCATCTGGACGCGGCCTCCGCCGCCGCGCTGTGCGACGAGAACACCATCGGCGTGGTGGCGATCCTCGGCTCGACCTTCGACGGGTCGTACGAGCCGGTGGCCGGGATCTGCGCGGCGCTCGACGAGGTCCACCAGCAGCACGGCTGGGACATCCCGGTCCATGTGGACGGTGCGTCCGGCGCCATGATCGCGCCGTTCATCGACCCGGAGCTGGTCTGGGACTTCCGGCTGCCCCGGGTCGCCTCCATCAACACCTCGGGGCACAAGTACGGCCTGGTCTACCCGGGCGTCGGCTGGGCGCTGTGGCGCGATACGGAGGCGCTGCCGGAGGAGCTGGTCTTCCGGGTCAACTACCTGGGCGGCGACATGCCGACCTTCGCCCTCAACTTCTCCCGCCCCGGCGCCCAGGTCGTGGCGCAGTACTACACCTTTCTGCGACTCGGCCGGGCCGGCTTCCGCGCCGTACAGCAGGCGACCCGTGACGTGGCCCGCTCGATGGCCGACCGGATCGGCGCACTGGACGACTTCAGGCTGCTGACCCAGGGCGACCAGCTGCCGGTCTTCGCCTTCACCACCGCGGACCATGTCACCGCCTTCGACGTCTTCGACGTCTCCCGGCGGATGAAGGAGCGCGGCTGGCTGCTCCCCGCCTACACCTTCCCGGAGAACCGCGAGGACCTCTCCGTCCTACGGGTGGTCTGCCGCAACGGCTTCTCCCTGGACCTCGCCGACCTGTTCCTGGCGGACCTGGGAGCGCTGCTGCCCGAACTCCGGGACCAGCCCGGCCCGATGCAGCGCCCGGAGAGCGTGGCGACGGCGTTCCATCACTGATCCCGGTCCGGTCCCGCCGGCCGGCCCCCTCGCCTGCCCGGCGCGGCAGGACGCGGAGGCTCCGTTCAACGAGCTTCCGCGGCGCCGCCGCCTTCACCCGCGCCGCCTTCACCCGCACCGCCTTCACCCGCGCCGCCGCCCCCGCCCTCACCCGGATCATCCGCGTCCTTCGTCGCGTACGGGTTCACCTGCCCGTCCGCGAGTACGCCGACGAACGGCTCCCCTTCGCCGGCGAAGACGTACGCCCCGCCCTCGATCCGCTCGATCAGTCCCTGGGTCCACTCGGCGCCGCTGTCCGCGGAGTGCACCCACATATGCATGATCTCGCCGATATGGCCGAGCTGTTCAGGCCCTCCCTCGGGGGTGTAGTAGCCGGTGACCGTGCCGCGCCACTCCTTCAGCGCCCGCACCCGCTCCTTGAGCAGTGCCACCGCCTCGGCCCGCGGCAGATCGACGACGAAGCCGATGCCCGCGCTGAGCATGTCGGCCTTCTGGTCGTGCTGCGAGAGCGCGGCGCGCAGCAGCGCGAAGAACTCCGCCTCGCCCGCCGGGGTCAGCTCGTACTCGGTCCGCGGCGGGCCGCCGACGGTGCTGGGCGCGATGTCATGGGCGCGCAGCAGCCCTTGCTTGGCCATCTGCTTGAGCGCGTGGTAGATCGAGCCGGGTTTGGCGTTGGACCACTCGTGGGCGCCCCAGTACTCCAGGTCGTTGCGCACCTGGTAGCCGTGCGCCCGGCCGTGCTGCCGCACGGCGCCCAGTACCAACAGCCGGATCGCCGACACCGTCTCCTCCATCCCTCACGCGCCCTTGCCGCCAGCCTAGAGCGCCCCGGCAGGGACCCGGCCCTACCCCTGGGCCGCGCGCTCCTCGTCCACCAGGACAAAGGCCGTCTTGCCGTCGAGGGACTCGCGGAGGATGTCGGCGTGGCCGGCGTGCCGGGCCGTCTCCTCGATCAGATGCAGCACCAGCCAGCGCATCGACTGCCGGGCCTCCGCCGGGAACCACGGCGCCGCGGGCAGCGGGAAGGTGTCGTTCAGGCTGGGCACAGAGCGGATGAACTCCTCCGTCCGCTTCGCCACGCCGTCCCAGAAGGCCAGCACCCCGGCCAGGGTCTCGCCGTCCGCCAGCTGGAAGCTCAGATGCCAGGTGTCCTGGGTCCGCTCGATGGAGTGCGGCAGCTCCTGCGCGGTCTCGACCCAGCCCTGCTCGGTCTCCGCGACATGCTTGACCAGTCCGGCCAGTGACAGCTCACTGGCGCTCGGCCGCTGGTTCGCCCGGTCGTCGGTCAGCCCCAGGACCGCCCGGCGCAGTCCGCCGCGCTGGGCTTCCAGGAAGGCCAGCAGCGCGCCGGTCTCGTCGCCGTGGGCCTCGGCAGGAACGTGAGTGGGCATGGGGTCCACCTTTCGTGACATCCTCGGCGGCCGGCATCGTCGCCGTCCGCCTTCCGACATCACTCAACGTAGGAGCCCTTGCGGTCAGCTTCTGTCCGCAACTCGCAGCGGATCCCTGGATCCGTCCGCTCAGAACGGGAACTGCGACCGCCCGTGCTGGATGGAGATCCACTTGGTCGTGGTGAAGGCCTCCACCATCGCATCGCCGTTCAGCCGCCCCACTCCGGAGCTCTTCTCACCGCCGAAGGGCACGATCGGCTCGTCGTGCACGGTGGCGTCGTTGACGTGGAACATCCCGGTGTCGATGCGCTTGGCGAACCGCACCCCGCGCTCGATGTCGCCGGTGTGCACGGCGCCGCTGAGTCCGAACGAGGTCGCGTTGGTCAGCCGCACCGCCTCCTCGTCACCGTCGAACGGCACCAGCAGCACGACGGGCCCGAAGATCTCCTGCCGCAGCAGCGGGGAGTCCTCCGGCAGACCGCTCAGCACACTCGGTGCGACCAGCGTGCCGTGGGTCTCGCCATGGAGGAGCGCCGAGGCGCCGTCCGCGACCGCCCGGTCCACCAGCGCGGCGATCGCCTCGGCCTGGCCCTCGTTGATCAGCGGACCGATATGGGTCTGCGGATCGGTGGGGTCACCCACCTTCAATGACGCGACCTTGGCGACGAACTTCTCGGTGAACTCCCGCTCCACGGCGCGGTCCACGAGCACCCGGTTGGCGGCCATACAGACCTGGCCCTGGTGGACGAAGCGGCTGAAGACGGCGGCGTCCACGGCGTAGTCGACATCGGCGTCGTCGAGGACGACCAGCGCGCTGTTGCCGCCCAACTCCAGCACGGTGTGCTTGAAGTTGGCGGCGGCGACCGTCGCGACATGCCGGCCGACCTTCTCGGAGCCGGTGAAGGAGATGGTCTTGGGCACCGGGTGCTCGATGAGCGCATCGCCGATCTCGGCGATGTCCGTGACGACGACGTTCAGCAGCCCCGCCGGCAGCCCGGCCTCCTCGAAGATCCTGGCGACCAGACCGCCGCCGCAGACCGGGGTGTTCTGGTGCGGCTTGAGGACGACGGCGTTGCCGAGCGCGAGGGCCGGCGCGACGGACTTGATCGACAGCAGGAAGGGGAAGTTGAAGGGGCTGATAACGCCGACGACACCGACCGGCAGCCGGTAGAGGCGGTTCTCCTTGCCGTCGATGGGCGAGGGCAGGATGCGGCCCTCGGCGCGCAGCGCCAGCTGAATGGCCTCGCGCAGGAACTCCCTGGCCAGATGGAGCTCGAAGCCCACCTTGGCGAGCGTGCCACCGACCTCCGCGGCGATCGCCTCGCCGAGCTCCGCCTCACGGTCGTCGATGATCCGCAGCGCCCGCTCGAAGACGAGCCGCCGCGTGTACGGATTGGTGGCGCCCCACTCCCGCTGTGCGCGCTCGGCTGCACGGTAGGCCTGGTCGATCTCCTCTACCGTGGCGACGGGTATGGAGGTCAGTTTCTCGCCGTTGTACGGATTGAAATCGACGATGTCCCACGAGCCGCTGCCGGACCGCCACTCACCGTCGATGAACTGAAACGCCAACTCGTCGAAGTAGGACATGCCATCCCGATCTGGAGAACAGGGCGCTCAGGGCGCCGCATTGGGGGGTGCTGACTCCTGATGGTGCGCCATCCTACCGACGCGTCACATCAGTTGGAGCAGCCCACGCAACAGGTCCCTGCTCTCGGCCGGATTCGGCCCTTCTTCCTGGAGGCGGTCCATCACCCGTGCGTACTGGGCCACTTCCTCGGGCTTGTCCACATACAGCGCGCTCGTCAGCTGTTCCAGATAGACGACGTCCGGCAGACCCGACTCCTGGAAGCCGAGCATGGTGAAGGCGCCGCTCTCCCCGGCATGCCCGCCCAGACTGAAGGGCATCACCTGGAGCCGCACATTGGGCCGCTCCGACACCTCGATCAGGTGCTTCAGCTGTTCGCGCATCACCGCGCGTTCGCCGTACGGTCGCCGGAGCGCAGCCTCGTCCAGCACACAGTGGAACTGCGCCGACCGCTCGGCCACCAGCAGCTTCTGGCGCTCCATGCGGAGCGCGACCCGTCTCTCGATCTCCGCGGGCCCGGCGTCGGGCATGCCGCGTCTGACGACGGCCTGGGCATAGCCCTCCGTCTGCAGCAGCCCGTGGACGAACTGGACTTCATAGACCCGGAGAAGGGACGTGGCGCCTTCCAGGCCCACATACGTCTGGAACCACCCGGGCAGCACATCGCTGTAGCTGTGCCACCAGCCGGCGACGTTCGCCTCACGTGCCAGGGAGAGCAGCGCCTCGCGTTCCTGGGCGTCTCCGACCCCGTACAGGGTGAGCAGATCCTCCACATCCCGTGCCTTGAAGCTCACGCGGCCCAACTCCATGCGGCTGATCTTCGATTCGGATGCACGGATCGAGTAGCCGGCCGCCTCGCGGGTTATCCCGCGCGATTCACGCAGCCGACGGAGCTGCGACCCGAGCAGGATTCGCCGCACCACCGACCCGCTCGACTCACTTGCGGACACCTCTCAGACCCTCCTGTGACCCCACCCCGTCCAACAGTGGGCCGCAGTCTGCCATGTTCGGGCTTCGTTGAGTGCTCATCCGGTTACTGATACGTGCGACCCCCGCAAGCCCTCCACAAGAAGCCGCAGGAAGAATCCCGAGCAAATCGGTGCGGGCAGGGGCAAACATGGCGCGTGCACGTGCATCTGCCCTTGCATCTGTCTCGCACATTGGGAACCATAGGCGTCGCACGCATGCACGCTCGTGAAAGATCCGCCAGATCCGGCTGACCGGCCAGGGTCATGACGTCCGCGAACGCCAGGAGTGCCTCGCATGGGGACCAAGGTTTTGACCATGCTCGAGCCGTTATGGCAGGGCTTTCCTCCCGTCGACCCCCTGGCCGTCTCCGGATCCGCCTCCCGCACGCTCCCACCGCGCTATGAATCGGTGCGCTGTGCACGGGCGTTCACCCGCGAGACCCTGCAGGGCTGGGAGCTGGACGAGCTCTTCGACTCGGTCGCCCTGGTCGTCTCCGAACTCGTCACCAATGCCCTGCGGCATGCGATCCTCGCGGCCCCGGAGCACGCCGACGCCACCCCGCCCGCCCGGCTCCATCTGATGCGCTGGTCCTCCCGGCTGGTCTGCGCCGTACGGGACCCGAGCGATGACTCACCGGTCGCCGGCGAGGCGGATTCCGCCGCGGAATCGGGGCGCGGGCTGTATCTCGTGGACTCCTTCAGCGACAGCTGGGGCTGGCATCCGCTGGCCGGCGCCGCACACGGCAAGATCGTGTGGGCACTCTTCCGGCTGCCGTAGCCGTTCCCACACCGGGCGCACCGTGCGAAGCGGGGCGCCCGGTTGCCCTTTGCGGGCGCTTCACCGCCTACGGGTGCCCGCTCCCCCAGGGCCGCCCGCTCCCCCAGGGCCGCCCGGCCCCGTACGGGCGCCCGGTTCCGGACGAGACGGACCCTCAGTCCCTGACGAGATGGTCGAACTCGCCGTCCTTGATGCCGAGCAGCATCGCCTGCACCTCGGCCGGCGTGTAGACGAGCGCCGGGCCGTCCGGGAAGCGGGAGTTGCGCACCGCGATATCACCCCCGGGCAGCTTGGCGAACTCCACACAGGAGCCCTGGGAGTTGCTGTGCCTGCTCTTCTGCCATGCCACATCACGGAGATCTGTGGCGGCCATGCCGTTGTATGCGTGGGGCACAGGGGTCTCCCGGTGATAAATGGTGTCAACTGCCCGGGATCATAGCTGCGTTCACATGCGGATGCATGCGCAGATGCACGTGCACGACACCGGGTGTCAATGCCGTCACAGCTCGTCGAGCACCGTCACCGGCCCCTCACGCACGGTCGTCCGCCGGACGCCGCTCGTGACACGATGCGCCGTCACCTGGTAGGGATCGACGGGGCCCAAGCCCTCACACCCGAGGAAAAGACGTGTGTCACGCCCTTCGGGTTCCGGATCCGGGCGATCCGTCCGCCCGGACGAAGGCCCTGCCCTTCAGCACACCCCCGGACAAACGAAGGAGGTTCCCTGCGCGACAGACGTAGGGAACCTCCTGTTCCTCAGCGGACTGCGGCCGTCAACGGGACGCGTAGGGGAGCAGCGCCATCTCCCGCGCGTTCTTGATCGCACGGGCCAGCTGCCGCTGCTGCTGCGCAGTGACCCGGGTGACCCGGCGACTGCGGATCTTGCCGCGGTCCGAAAGGAACTTCCGCAGCAGATCGGTGTCCTTGTAATCGACGTAGGTGATGCCCGCCGCGTCCAGCGGATTACGGCGGGGCGTGGGCGTCCGGCGCGGGTCGTGCCGTCGGGGCATGGGAGAGCTTCCTTGTGCGTACTGAGGGGGCCGGTTCCGTGCATACGGACGCGGCCGTTCTTACGAGACGGGGTCGAGGAGTGCGTCGAAGGCGGGCGGCAGGCTCTTCCAGGCCGGCGGGCCACCCGCGTACTCGGCGTCGGTGAGCAGGCAGGAGTCCAGCAGGGACCGCAGGCCCTCCCGGTCCAGGCCCGGCGAGGTGAAGACCAGATGCTGGGTGCGGTCACCGTGCTCGGGGTGCCAGTCCAGCGCGGCGGCGGCCCGGCGCGCCGGCGGCACCATCTCCCAGGCGGCGTCCGGCAGTGAGGCCAGCCACGGCCCGGTGTTCTCCACACACAGCGCACCGCCGGCCGCGTCCCAGGACAGCAGCGTGTCCGGGCGGTCGGCCAGCCAGAACCGGCCCCGGCTGCGCGCGGCCGCACAGGTCAGATCCTCCAGCGCGGCGTAGAGCCGCTCGGGGTGGAAGGGCCGGCCCTGCCGCCAGACGAGCGTGGCGACGCCCTCCGCGTCGGCCTCCTGCGGCAGCAGCGCACAGGCCGGGTGCTGGCGGTCCGCGGCCGCGGACACATCGAAGCCGGCCGTCGCGGCGGTCGCCAACTCCCCTGATTCCACGGAGACCTGACGTGCCATCGGGTGCAGCTGGTCGAGCAGCGCGAGGTCGGCCGGCTCCGCCGGCTCCTCCCCCGTCGCGATCGCCAGCACCGGCGCATACTCCAGCTGCCGCGCCCAGGTGTCGGCGACCGTGCGCTGGTCGGAGGCCGCGGCGGCGAGGCCCGCCTCCGCGAGATCGTCGCCGCACCCGAGGTAGGGCAGCAGCAGCGCCGGGTCGACGGCGGTGAGCACGCCGGTCAGCGCGAGACTCTCACTGCCGCAGGCGGTGACCACCTCGGCCATCGCCTTGGGCTCGACCGAGTCCCACAGTTCGACGATCGCCAGCCGGCAGGTCCGCCCGGCGGCCAGCCGCTCCAGCTCGGGCACCAGATCCTCGCGCAGCGCACAGCAGGCGCAGTCGTTGACCAGCGGTGCGTCCCCGGTGTCGAGGGTGCCGCCCGCGTCGCGGACGGTGCGCCGCACGGTGCCTTCGGCGGCCGAGGCGAGGTCGTGATGGAGGGCGACGCTGCCGGGAACGGTCCGCAGCAGCCGCTCGACGGCGGCCTGCCGCGCGTCCGCGTGCAGGCCGCCCACCAGGACGACGTTGAGCCGCTCCATCAGCGGGCCCCGCGTGCGCCGTAGCGGCGCTCGAACCGCTCCACGCGGCCCGCGGTGTCCAGCACCCGGGCGGTGCCCGTGTAGAAGGGGTGGCTCGCCGAGGAGATCTCGACGTCGATGACGGGATAGGTGTTCCCGTCCTCCCACTCCACCGTCTTCTCACTGGTGGCGGTCGAGCGGGTCAGAAAGGCGAAGTCGGCGGCCAGGTCGCGGAAGACGACCGGCCCGTAGGAGGGGTGGATTCCAGGCTTCACGGTGCTCAGCGCTCCTCTCGGAAGGCGACGTGCCGGCCGGCCACCGGGTCGTACTTGCGCAGTTCCAGGCGGTCGGGGTCGTTACGGCGGTTCTTGCGGGTCACGTAGGTGTAGCCGGTGCCGGCGGTGGACCGGAGCTTGACGACCGGGCGTAGTTCGTTGCGGGCCATGCGGTTAGTATACGGAAATGGTTTCCATTTTCAATAGGCCCTCGTCCGGGCCGACGACCGAAGGGATCGCACTGTGTCCGCCCACTGCCAGCTGACCGGCCGCTCGCCGGGCTTCGGCAAAGCCATCTCCCACTCGCACCGCCGCACCCCCCGCCGCTTCGACCCCAACATCCAGCGCAAGCGCTACTGGCTGGAGAGCGAGGGCCGGCACATCCGGCTCACGCTGAGCGCCAAGGGCATCAAGACCGTGGACACGATCGGGATCGAGGCGGCCGTCGCCCGCATCCGCGCACGAGGAGGAAAGGCCTGATGGCCAAGCAGAGCAAGATCGCCAAGAACGAGAAGCGCCGCGCGACGGTCGCCCGCTACGCGGCCCGGCGCGCCGTCCTCAAGACCCTCATCCGCAGCCCGCACACGCCGGAGGAGGAGCGCACCGCCGCCCGGCGTGAGCTGTCCCGCCAGCCGCGGGACGCCAGCGCCACCCGGGTACGCAACCGCGACAGCGTCGACGGCCGCCCGCGCGGCTACTTCCGCACCTTCGGCCTGTCCCGCGTACGGCTGCGCGAACAGGCACACGCGGGCTATCTGCCGGGTGTCCGCAAGTCCAGCTGGTAGCCACACCGCCGGCCGTCCGGCTCCGGGGCGCCCCCTGGACCGGACGGCCGGACCGTTCGGGTAATACTGGACAGAACGTCCGCCGTCCCCCGACGAAAGCGAGCGCGCCCATGCTCCGCAACGCCTTCGAGCCCTGGCACCTGATCCTGATCATCGCGGTCCTGGTACTGCTCTTCGGCTCGAAGAAGCTGCCCGACATGGCGCGCGGCCTGGGCCGCTCGATGCGCATCCTCAAAGCCGAGGCGCGGGCCGTCAAGGACGACGAGCCGGCCGAGGCGCCCCGCCCGGAGTCCGCCGCCCGGCACTGACGCCGGGGCGCCCGGCCCTCAGTGGTCGCCGCCCTCGTCGATCAGCCGCCGCACCTCGCGGTCGATCAGCCCCAGCCGGGCCTCGGCGACCAGCGGCACCGCACGGCGCTGCCGCCGCGCCTCGGCGAGATCGATCTCCACGGTGACCAGCGCGGACTCCCACTTCGGCGCCTGCGCCACCACGGCCCCCCGCGGGTCCACCACCCGCGAGCCGCCCCAGAACGCCGCCCCGTGCTCACTACCCACCCGGTTGACGAAGACCACCCAGCACTGCAGCATCCGCGCCGTATAGGACAGCAGGGTGTCCCAGTACAGGCCGGTGTCCATCGCCTCCGGATCCAGGCTCGCCGCGCTGTTGGTCGGGACGAACAGCACCTCGGCGCCGTCCTGCACCGCCAGCCACGGCAGCGCCGGCTGCCAGGCGTCATTGCACACCAGCGTGGCCCCCCGGCCGCCGCTGCTGGCCCGCTTCAGCTCGTACGCCCGCAGCGACTGCCCCGGACTGACGTGCTTACGCTCCTCCCAGGCCAGGTAGTTGGGGAGATACAGCTTGCGGTGCGCATGCACCAGCTCACCGCCCGAATAGTGCGCCGCGGTGTTGTACGCCCGCAGACTGGTGTGCTCGTGGAAACCGACCAGCACATCGGGGCCACGGGTGCTCAGCTCCAGCAGCCGGGGATCGTTCGCCCCGATGGACTCATCGCGCTCCAGGGCACCCAAGTGATAGCCGTGCAGGCTCAGTTCGGGGAACACCACGACGTCCGCGTCCTGCGCCGCCGCCTGCTCGATCTGCTCGCGGGCAATGACGAGATTCTCCTCGACGTCACCCAGCACACAGTCGGTCTGCGCCAGCGCAATGAGCATGTCCCCACCTCATCGACTCATCACTTTTGTGACTTTCACCCCAATTTTGCCAGAGGCCGGAGGCAGCGGCATTGCCCCGCGGAGCTTCCGGTTCCGCCCCCTTTCAAACACCCGGAAGACGGGTCCCCACCAATGAGCGAAAGAACGATCCTTCCCGTGCCGAACACGGGTTTCCCACGTTGATCCGCACGATCCGCCGTACCTCCGCGGGGCCGCTTCCAGCCGCAGCTCGCCCGGCGACACAGCGGTACGACGGCGCGCGGTCGAACCGTCCGGCGATGCCGACGGACGGCTCGACCGGGCGGCCGGGGCCGAGCGGCCCGCCGGACCCGCTCGGCCGGCCGCCGAGCCCCCGGGAACGCCAGGAGCCGCCCGGCCGCCCGTACGCGGCCCGCCCGCTCACCTGCGTCGCGTATGCGCCCGGCGCAGCAGCAGCGCTCCGCCCACCAGCAGCCCGCCGCCGACCGCGGCCACCGCGCCCAGCTCCTCCGCCCCGGTGGCCGCCAGCAGCGCGGAGCCCGCAGAGGCCCCGGCCCGCGCCACCGCACCCACCCGCGCCACCTGCGCGGGCCGCGCGGCGGACCCGGGAGCGTGCCTGGCCACCTGCCCTGGCGCGTGCCCCGGCGCGTGCTCGTCCGGCGCCGTGGCAGGGCGCTCGGCCCGCTCCG
This sequence comes from Streptomyces sp. NPDC048637, assembly GCF_040650675.1. Lineage (NCBI taxonomy): Bacteria > Bacillati > Actinomycetota > Actinomycetes > Kitasatosporales > Streptomycetaceae > Streptomyces > Streptomyces sp. NPDC048637. Next base: position 520,764 of record NZ_JBEZHQ010000002.1, on the reverse strand, counting down.
GGACCGGTCGCCGCACCGGCTCCGCGCGGTGCTCCCGCTCCGGGGCCGTCCAGTGCACGCCCGGTGCCTGCTCCGCGCCCGCCGGCCGCTGGGCCACCGGCGCCCGCTGCGCCGGCGGCGCCTGGCGAAAGGCCTCCGCGGGCGGCGCGCCGTTCCCGCACGCGTTGCCCATGGCCGGGTTGAGCGCCGCACCCGCGTCGACCGAATTGCCGCACGCGTTGACCGGCGCGTCCACGGTCACCTGGATGCTGTTCCCGGACAGCACTCCGGGAGAGTTCCTCGCTCCTCCCCCGGCGCCGGCATCCGCGTACGCCGCGCTGCCGCTCGCACCGAGCACACCCGACGCGGCCGCCACGAACACACATGCCTTCAGGCTCTGTCGCATCTCTCATCCCTCCTCTGCGGTCACGGCGTACGGGCCGCCGCCCGCACCCCCGTTCCCTCGCACGACCGGGCGGCCGACGACGCATACGCGGCGCCGACCGCCCGGAGTCGCAAGCGGTGGAACGGCCGAGACCGTTGATCCTCAGCGGTTGGCAACCCCGTTGCCGGACAGCACCGCGATGTCGTCCAGGATGTGCGACAGCGCCTCGTCGCCCTTCGCCTGGCTCGAGTTCTCGACGCACTGCTGGTTCTGCGGCGACGACAGCACGTTGATGTCCTGGGCGACCGCCGCAAGGTTGACCTTCGGAAGGCCCAGGCAGAGGTCGTTCAGGGAGCCCTGCACGAGCCCGAGCTGGGTGCTCAGATTGCCGTGCGTGGTGGAGTTGCCGTAAATCGACTTGGAACCATTGCCGTTGACCGTGGACGTGCCGTGATCGTTGCCGATCGCCATGGCCTGCGGCGCGGCCGCCGCGGTCATTCCCACGAGCGACGCCGCAATCGCCGCGCCCGCCATCATCTTCTTCATCGTGCAAACCCTTCAGGAGAAGGAACTCCCGGCACGGGAGCCCTGTTTGAATAACCCGTCACAGCCGCACGAGTTCCGCATCATCACCCGAACAGATGGCGATGGAATTCCCGAAAGATGTCACGTGCATCACTGGGCCGATATCCCCCGCACGCTCACCGAGGATGCTCCGGGCGGACGGTATGACAAAGGACCTACGCCCGATAAACGGACTAGTAGGCCCCGTCCTGCGTTTCCGGCCGGCGCGCCAATGCCCCGGCAACCCCATCAATCACACAAGGGCATTGGCGCGCTTCCCTCCACACATCATTCTTAACGATCCGGTGCACCGCATATCGGTCACGGGGAAATAACAATGCAGCGCCGAAGGCCACCGCTTCCCGCACCTGCCCCGGCTTTGCACGGCGAGGCAGCAAAAACCCGGGCCGCCCAGAAGAAGGAGGACTGGGCAGCCCGGGCCTTACTCAGCCGCTCAGCGGTTGCCGGCGCCGTTGGCGGAGAGCACCGCGATGTCGTCCAGGATGTGCGACAGCGGCTCGTCGCCCTTGGCCTGGGTCGAGTTCTCGGTGCACTGCTGGTTCTGCGGCGACGACAGGACGTTGATGTCCTGGAGGCCCGCCAGGCCGTTGATCTTGGGCAGGGCGAGGCACGGCTTGTTGAGAGAGCCCTGGATCAGGCCGATCTGCGGGCTCATGTAGCCGTACGTGGTGGAGTTGCCGTAAATCTGCCGGGCACCGTTGCCGTTGACGGTGGAGGTGCCCTGGTCGTTACCGGTGGCCATCGCCTGCGGGGCGGCAGCGACGGCAATGCCGACAATGGACACAGCCGCAGCTGCGGTCGCCAGCGTCTTCTTGATCATTGCTAGTCCTTCGTGTTTCGGGTTGCCCTTGGGACGGACAAGCTGCCCAACTCGAAAGAATTGAGTTGGGTTGTGCTGATTCACTCCAATGAGCTTTCCCCTGAATGGTCGTACCGACAGGGGAAGCGCCCGGGAGATACGGGCGGGATTCATCCGGTGGGCCGCCGCACCCCGCCCGGTGACTTCGACCGGGACCGTGAAGCATTCGGCAGCCGCGGTATCGACGGAAACGATGAGATGCGAATATCCACGCCGCGGCCGGCGGGCGAGCCCGTGCGCCCGGGAATTACTTACCGAGCGGCAGACCACCGAGCAGCGAAGTCTTCTTGGTGGCTCCGGCGACGCTCCCGAGAAGTTTCTTCGCGCTGGTCGACTTGACCTTGTCCTTCGTGGTCTTGACCATCTTGACCAGCGGTGCGATCTGGTGGCCGTCCAGCTGCTTGCTGTTCAGCGCGTCCGTCAGGCCGCCGTTGAGGCTCATGGTCGGAGCGCCGGGCTGGGCGGCGAAAGCGGGCACGGCCGCACTCAGCGCCATGACGGAACCAACAGCAACTGCGGCAGACTTCGCGTACTTCACTTTCAACTGTCCCTTCTCGGGCGGTGCTTGAAGGTCCCGCGGCACAAGTGCCGCGTGAGCACTCACTTCGCTGCTCGGATCACCGCATTCACCCTGATAACGAGTACCGCCGCACGGAGAAACTCTGAAGTTCCACCTTCTTGACAACGCCGCGCAAAAGATGCGGACTTTTGCGATTACGGCGGTCGACTACGGCGGTCGATTGCGGCGGCCGGGGCCGAACACCGACCGGCCCCGGTGCGCAGACGTCCGCGCACCGGGGCCGGATCAGATGTCACGGCTCGAAATTTCTTCGAGTCAGTGGTTCAGGCAGTTGTTGCCGAACGCCGGGTTCAGCAGAGCAACGATGTTGATGGTGTTGCCGCACAGGTTGATCGGAATGTGAACCGGCACCTGGATGGCGTTGCCGGAGAGCACACCGGGGGAGTTCTTGGCGCCACCTGCGGCACCCGCGTCGGCGAACGCCGGCGCAGCCGAGCCCACCGCCATGAGGGTTCCGGCAGTGACTGCTGCGACCTTTGCGTACTTCACTTTCAGCCCTTCCTGCAGCGGGTCCGTAGCGAACACGACCATCGTGTCGCTCGGGCGCTGATCTGCTCGCCCGTAACGCCGCTGCCGATATTGGTAACGATTTCTCCTCGTGGACGAAACTCTTCCCGAGAAGTTTTCGGAGGAATCGCCCAAACGATGCAAGACCATTTCAGGAGATTGCCACCGCGCATACGACGCGGAAAAAACACCGGAGTTCGAACGTACGAGGTATCCGCCGAATACGAATTCCTACCGAACAAGCCGCGAAAATCCTCGGCTTCACGGTTCGTAGGAGGGTGTCGCGGGCCCGGACCGCTCAGGAAGCGAAAGCCTGCGGCCGGGCCTGCAGCCGATGGCCGGTTCAGCGGTTGCCGACACCGTTGGCGGCGAGCACCGCGATGTCGTCCAGGATGTGCGACAGCGCCTCGTCGCCCTTCGCCTGGCTCGAGTTCTCGACGCACTGCTGGTTCTGCGGCGACGACAGCACGTTGATGTCCTGGGCGATCGCCGCAAGGTTGACCTTGGGCAGGGCCAGGCACAGCTTGTTCAACGAGCCCTGGATGAGCTCCAGCTGCGGGCTCATGCTGCCGCGGGTGGTGGAGTTGCCGAACGCCGACGTGGCGCCGTTGCCGTTGACCGTGGAGGTGCCCGTGTCGTTGCCGGTAGCCATCGCCTGGGGGGCGGCTGTCGCCGAGATTCCGACGACGGACGCGGCTACGGCCGTCGTGGCCAGGACCTTCTTGATCACGATTTACCCTTCTCGAAGCGGAGTGCCCGTATCCGGAGCTCCCTGGTCAACTCCCTTCTGGGGGTGCGGTTTCGCCGTTTCACCCGAATGCCACGAAACGATAGATACATATCACTACGGCCGGGCAGCATTGCGGTCCGCAGAGGTTTTGCACGGCAAAGGCCGGTACGAATTATTCGTACCGGCCTTTGCCGTGGAGCGGGCCGCCCGAATGCGGTCCGGCCTCAAGAGCTATACGTTGATCAGACGTTGAGGCAGGTGTTGCCGAACGCCGGGTTCAGCAGGGCGATGATGTTGACGGTGTTGCCACAGACGTTGACCGGCACATCGACCGGGACCTGGATGAGGTTGCCGGAGACAACGCCGGGCGAGAACTGGGCAACTCCCGCCGCGCCGGCGCCGCCGTGCGCACTGGCCACACCGGCTCCGCCCACAACGGCGACACCCGCGGCGGCGGACAGGACGGCGGCCTTGGAAACAAACTTCACGGTGAACCTCTTCACTGAGCAGCAAGCAGAAATCTGTACGCGCCCCTTAGAGCGACAAGCTGCTCAACTCATCAACCACGCCAAAAGTAGCGGTTCAATCGGGTGAATGCGCGGGCGGCAACTACGGGGCGGGAGGCATTGGCGAGAGGGAGATATCCGGTGTCCGGTGACAGCCCAACATGCGGTCGCGCAAAGGCAGATTGTCAGTTCCGTCGTGCAATGGCGTCATGAAGGTGCCCCATGCGCAGGTGGGGGCCCGGCTGTTGCGGCAGCAGAGTCCGGTGCCGCGGACGGACGCCCCGGTCTAGGAGCTGTCGGGCGGCCGGCGGGTGTGCAGGCGCAGGTCGGCTCCGCCGCCGAACTCGCGGTTGCGGTACGGCAGAAGACGCCACCCGCCGGGGCCGTGCCGTCGGCGCGCGCCGCGCGTTCGCTGGTCAGGACCTGGGCGGTGCCGGGCACGCTGCATCTGTCGCCGGCCGAGGGGATGGCGGCGTATCTGGCGCTGCTCGGGGCGGCGCGTACATGGGAAGAACCCGCCTGGCAGCGGACTTTCGGGGTGGAGCCACGGCAGATGGCGGCGCCCGGGGAGGCCGTCGACGACATCCTGGACGGTCAGGTGCTGAGCCGGCCGGAGCTGATCGCGGCGGTGTCAGCGCGCGTCGGACCGGAAGGGCTGGGCGAGCAGCTGTCCTCCGGTTGGGCCCGTCCTCAAACCGCTCGCCTGGACGGGGCGGCTGTGCCAGGGGCCGCCCCGGGGGCAGCACGTGACCTTCACCTCGTGCGTGCGGCTCAGGGCCGGTCCGTCGGGTCAGGGGCGTGTGGGCCGCGGTGGTGGGGCCTCGTGGTGCCTCGCCGGACGGCTCGGGTCCGGTCGGGTCGCGCTGTGCCCGGCCGTGATTCGGTCGGTCATGACCGGACTCCACGGGCGTCGGCATCGGGTCGTCCGTGCTGGTCAGGGCGATTGTCAGACCCTGGTGCAAGACTCAATGGCATGAGATGGGCGGTGGTGGAGACGGGCGACGGGGGTGCTCGTCTCTGCCCGCTCGCCCAGGACGGCCGGCCCGCCGGGCCGGTGCTGCAGGAGACCTCGCTCGCGGCGGCGGTGCGCTCCCGTCCCGAGGTCGAGCGGTGGGTGTGGCGGTCCACCTCGGAGATCTACCGGCGACTACTGGCGGCGGGGGTGCGGGTCGAGCGTTGCTATGACGTGGAGGCCGCGGAGGCGCTGCTGATTGGCCATGAGGAGGGCCAGTCGGGCCAGCCGCATTCGCTGGCGGCCGCCTGGGCGCGGCTGCACGGCCTGCCCGTCCCGGTGGACGCGCCGGTCCGTACGGCCGAGACCCAGCCGTCACTGTTCGATCCGGGCCCGGTGCCGCTGCCGCCCGGTACGGACGAGCTGACGGCGCTGCTGGAGGTCTACGCCGGCCATGTGGCGCGCGCGGCGAAGGCCGAACACCCGGACCGGATGCGGCTGCTGCTGGCCTCGGAGTCCGCGGGCATGCTGGTCGCCACGGAGATGGGGCGGGCCGGGGTGCCCTGGCGGGCGGATGTGCACCGCACCATGCTCGACGGGCTGCTGGGCGAGCGCTATCCGGGCGGGCTGGAGCCGCGCCGGATGGCGGAGCTGGCCGATGAGGTGTCCCGGGCCTTCGGGGCGGGTGCGCGGGTGCGCCCGGATCTGCCGAACGACATCATCAAGGCCTTTGCCCGCGCCGGGATTTCCCTCACCTCGACCCGTAAATGGGAGCTGCAGCAGATCGATCATCCGGCGGTGGCGCCTCTGCTGGAGTACAAGAAGCTCTACCGTCTGCACACCGCCCATGGATGGGCCTGGCTGCAGCAGTGGGTGCACGACGGCCGCTTCCGCCCCGAGTATCTGCCCGGTGGCACCGTCTCCGGACGCTGGACCGCCAACGGCGGCGGCGCACTGCAGATCCCCAAGGTGGTCCGGCAGGCCGTGCGCGCCGATCCGGGGTGGCGCCTGGTGGTCGCCGACGCCGACCAGATGGAGCCGCGGGTGCTGGCGGCCGTCTCCCGTGACCGGGGGCTGATGGAGGTGGCCGGCAGCGGCGAGGATCTGTACGCGGATCTGGCGGCCCGTGCGTTCGGCGGGGACCGCGCCCAGGCCAAGCTCGGTCTGCTGGGCGCCATTTACGGGCAGACGTCCGGCGACGCCCTCAAGCACATGGCCGATCTTCGCCGCCGCTATCCGGCCGCGGTGGCGTATGTGGACGACGCGGCGCGCGCCGGCGAGGAGGGCCGGCTGGTACGCACCTGGATGGGCCGCACCTGCCCGCCCGCGTCCGTGGTGCCGCCCGATGAGGCGGGTCTCCCCCAGGAGGAGCCCACGGGGTACGGCGGCAGCTCGGCGGCCGCCCGTGCCCGCGGCCGGTTCACCCGCAACTTCGTCGTACAGGGCAGCGCCGCCGACTGGGCGTTGCTGATGCTGGCCGCGCTGCGCCACTCGCTGTGGGAGGGCGGATTCCGCGCCGAACTGGTCTTCTTCCAGCACGACGAGGTGATCGTGCACTGCCCCGCGCAGGAGGCGGCGGCGGTCTCCGAAGCGATCACGGCGGCGGCCGATACGGCGGGGCGGATCGCGTTCGGGGAGATTCCGGTCCGCTTCCCGTTCACCACGGTGGTGGTGGAGTGCTATGCGGAGGCGAAGTGAGGGCGGGGCCCGTGCCGGGCGGTGTGGTGCGAAACACCGGCGGGACAGCGGCGGAGCGGGCGTGCGGAGCGCGGATCGTGAGCAGAAGGCCGGGGAGACACCTCCTAGTACGTCCGTTCTGAGCGAGGAGTGCCTGTATGACCGTCCAGCCCGAGAGGCAGGTCCGGACCGCGATGCGGGTGCATCCCGAACTCGTCCCGGTCTTCGAGTCGTTGCCGCAGTTCTCCGATCCGTACGAGGACATCGAGGGCACTCGCGAGAGATTCGACGAGATGCTGGCCGCGTTTCCGGCCGACCGTACGGGCGTGGGCAGCGAGCGGTTCGACATCCCGCGGGGGGACGGCAGTGCGCTGACGGTCGAGGTCTACCGCCCGGAGAGCGGGGCGGGCACCGGGCCGGGGCAGGACCCGCGGGGAGCCGCCCCCGAGGGGACCGGTGGCGCGCTGCCCGCCGTGCTGCACTTCCACGGTGGCGGGTACGCCTTCGGCCGGTCGCTGCCGGGGCAGGACCGCGCGGCAATCGCGCTCTGCCGCGAACTGCCCGCTGTCGTCATCACCGTCGAATACCGCCTCGCCCCGGAACACCGCTATCCCGCCGGGGTGGAGGACTCCTATCGCGCCCTGGAATGGGTGGCGGAGCGAGCCGCCGGGCTGGGCATCGATCCCGCGCGGATCGCCCTCACCGGCAAGTCCGCGGGCGGTGGACTCAGCGCCGCGGTGGCCCTGATGGCCCGGGACCGCGGCGGCCCGGCGATCGTCCACCAGTCGTTGTGCATCCCGGATCTGGACGACCGGGTCGGGGCGGACGAGACGACGGCGGATTCCGCAGGGGCCATGGAGGCGGATGCCGAGGGAGCAGTGGAGGCGGATGCCGAGGGGGCGGTGGAGGCGCGGGTGACCACCGGGCGGAGCGTCCAGCGGACATGGCGGCACTATCTGCCGGAGGGGACGGCCGGGGTGGATGCGTATGCCGCGGCGGCCCGCGCCACCGACCTGTCGGGGCTGCCGCCGGCCTATGTGCTGGTCTGCGATCTCGATCCGATGCGCGATGCGGGGCTGGCGTATGCCCGGCGCCTGATGGACGCCGGGGTGCCGGTCACGGTCCGCAATGTGCCCGGTGCGTGGCACGGCTTCGAACTGTTCGCGCCGGACAGCCGGGTGGCGAAGGAGATGACCGCGCACTGGACGGGGCAGTTGCGGGCGGCGCTGCATCCGGCGGCGGGCTGACGGCCGTGGGCTGACGGCCGTGGGCTGACGGCCGTGGGCTGACGGCCGTGGGCTGACGGCCGTGGGCTGACGGCCGTGGGCTGACGGCCGTGGGCTGAGCCGGACCGGGCGCGGTCCGGCTCAGCCCGGCCTTCCCGGTGCGTCGGGAACCGGTCCGTGCCGCGTGCCGGCCGGTGCTCAGTCCGTGCCGCCCGGTGCGCCGGAGGGGGTCGCTCCGCTCGGGCCCGGGGCACCCGGCGTCTCCGTGCCCGGGGTGCCCGGCGTGCCGGCGTTCGGGCTCTCGACGGTCGAGATCAGGCCACGGGTGATCCGCGTCATCGCCGCGACCAGCAGCTCGCGTGGCTGGTCGGGGCGCTCCAGCCACCACAGGGCGAGCCCGTGGAGCGCGCTGCGGATCGCCTCCCCCAGGGGCTCCAGCTCGGCCTCGGGGATGCCGGGCACGAACTCGCGGAGCAGCGCCATGTCCGTCTCGCGCTGCCGGCGCTGCAGCTCACGGTGGAAGGCCTGCACCTGAGCCTCCCCGGTGGTGTCCCGGAACATCATCCGCCAGGTGTACGGGTGGCTCTCCACATGTCCGAACCAGGCGTCGTACATCGCCGTCATCCGCGTGCCCAGATCGCCCTCGCCGTGCAGGAGTTCGCGGATCGGAGCGGCGGCCAGCTCGTCGCGGTGCCGCTCCAGCAGGGCGAGGTGCAGCTCCTGCTTGGAGTCGAAGTGGCGGTAGAGCATCGGCTTGCTCAGGCCCGCCTCGGCGGCGATCTCCCCGATGGTGGTGCCCGCGAAGCCGCGCTCGGCGAACAGCCTGGCCGCGGTGTCCTCGATACGGGTCCTGGCCTCGGCGCGCGCGGCACGGCTCCGGTCGATCTCGCTCATGTGATCCCCTCCCTGCGATCTGGCTCATTCCAGTGGTGAATTCGGCTCGCCATAGCCGTTGCGATGAAGGATACTGGGTCGTGTACCAATTGGTATACGCGTGAGTAAGTTCGAGATGCGGGGGCTCATCGTGATCGTTTCCGTACACATCGCCGACATCGGCTTCCGCGCTGTGCGCGCCGTGCTCCGCGAGCGCCCACGGCCGGGCCGGACCCCCGGCCTGCGGTACGCCGAGACCACGCTCACCGGCGCCATCTCGTCCGGTCCGCCCAAGCTGCGCCCCGGCCGCGCCGCGTTGCTCGCGTCATGGGACGACGATGCCGCACTCGACCGCTTTCTCGCCGAGGACCCGTTGCCGCGGCGGCTGGCCGGCGGCTGGCATGTGCGGTTGCGGCCGCTCCGGTTCTCCGGTTCCTGGGGTCCGATGCCGGTCGAGATCGCCCCCGGCGCCGCGGAGGACGAGGAGGACGGGCCGGTCGCCGTCCTCACCCTCGGGCAGCTGCGGCTGCGCCGCGCGCTGCCGTTCCTGCGCGCCAACTCCCAGGCCGCCGGCCGGGCTGCCGCTGACCCCTCGATGGCCACTTCGGTCGCCCTGGCCAGACCGCCCCGCTTCGTCGGCACCTTCTCCCTGTGGCAGAGCGCGTCGGCGATGCAGCGCTACGCCTACGGATCCGCACAGCCCGAGCACAAGGAGGCGGTCAGGGAGCACCAGGCGAAGCCGTTCCACCACGAGGCCGGGTTCCTGCGATGCCGCCCCTACGACGCCCGGGGCACGCTGGACGGCCAGGAGCCGGTGGCGGCGGCCGCCATGGCCCCGCGCATACCCTGAGCCGGCCCACGGGTCGGGCTGGGCGGCGGGCGACGCAGGTCCGGCGGGCGGCGCGGGTCCCACGGGGGTGGGCCCGCGGCGGCACAGGCCCGGCAGGCGGCACGGGCCCCACGGAGTGGACCCGCGTGCCCGCGTGGTCTTGGCCCGCGCCGCGGGCCCGTGCCCGCCCGGCCGTGCAGGGCCGTCCCGGCTGTGCGGAGCCGTGCCGGCCGTACCAGGCCGTCCCGTCAACCCTGGAGATTCGCCGGACAGGCCCTAAGCTCGCCGGAAGTGCCGACGGTGAGCGACCGTTGGCGGGCGGCGGGCGGCGGTGCGGTCCTCGCGCCGGACGGGGTTGTGAGGGACGGTGCCGGTGCGGGGGCTCGCCTCTCCGGTGCAGGGCTTCCCCAGGAGGAGCGGAACGGGCTTCAATGCCTGGACGGGCGAGATGAATTGACGGCGGAGGGAGTCGGCCGGATGAGTGCCGGGACCGGGACGAGCGCTGGATCGGAGCCGCCTGCCGAGCACGGCGCGGACACAGCCGCAGGCACGGGCGCGGAGGCAACGGCGGGCGCGGAAGCGGCGGCAGGCACTGACGCAACGGCAGGCGCGGAAGCGGCGGCAGGCGCGGAAGCACGGGCGGGGGCGGGCGGCGGCGGGCTGGAGCGCGTCAATCCGGTGCATCTCGCGCCGCCGACCGGGTTCAGTCATGCGGTGCGTGCCGCCCCGGGCACCCTGGTCTTTCTCGCCGGACAGACCGCTCTCGACGGCTCGGGCCGGATCGTCGGCGACGGCATCGTCGAGCAGTTCGAGCGGGCGCTGACGAATCTGCTGGACGTCGCGGCGGCTTCCGGCGCCGGCCCGGCCGACCTCGCCAAGCTCACCGTCTTCGCCGTCGATGTCGCGGACTACCGCCGGCATGCCCGCGAGATCGGCCGGGTGTGGAAGCGACTGGTCGGCAGCGACTATCCGGCGATGGCCGTGATCGGTGCCACCCGCCTGTGGGACGAGACCGCCCTGGTCGAGATCGAAGGCATCGCCGTCGTCCGATAGCGGACGACGCCGACCGTTCCGACGACTCGACGGCTCCGACGAATCGGCGGCTCCGACAGCTCGACGGCTCCAACGGCTCGATGGCTCGACGGCTCAGACAGCTCGGCGGACCGACGGACCGACGGACCGACGGACCGACAGCTCGACAGCTCGACAGCTCGACAGCTCGACAGCTCGACAGCTCGACAGCTCGACAGCTCCAACGACTCGACGGCTCCAACGACCCGGCAGCTCCGACAACTCGACGGCTCCAACAGCTCAGCGGCTCCCACGACTCAGCAGCTCCCACGGCTCCGGCCAGACACCGCCCCGCCGGACACCGTCCCGCCGGACACCGCGGGACGCCGTCGGCCCAGCCGGACGCCGCCCCGCCCGACGCCACCCCACACGTGCCAAGGGCGCCCGCCCCGCCGGTTTCCCGGCGGAACGCGCGCCCCTGGCACTGTTCCTGGACGTACGCCCCGTCCTGTACGCGCTGCCGCGTCACCCCGTTCGGTGCGGACCTCGGCCGTTCAGTGGCGGCTGCGGGCCATACCCACCGCGTCCTTCGTGAACGCCCAGGTCATCTTGGGCTCCATGGCGAACCGGAAGGCCCGCTGTACGGGGGGTGTGCACAGCACCGTGATGACGGTGCCCGCGGCGAGCGTCAGCAGTACCGCGCCCCAGGGCGTGTGCATCCACGGGGTGTCGTACCAGTTCCAGAAGCGCGACCCCTTGGCGAGGAAGCCGTGCAGCAGATAGCCGTAGAGGGTGCCCGCGCCCAGCGCCGTGCACCACATCGTGCGGCCCGGAATCCAGGCGAAGAAGCAGGCCACCAGCACGAGTGAACAGCCGAACATCGCCAGCGTCATGACCGCACCGCTCCACCACGGAGCGGCGAGCTCCTGTGCGGCGTCACGGTGGTAGAACCAGGCGGCGTTCATCCGCGGTGCCGCCCAGTACGCGAAGACCAGCGCGGTCGCGAAGACCGGTACGGCCAGGATCCGCGCCTTCTTGCGGCGTACGAGCTTGAAGTGCTCCGGCCGCAGCGACAGCCCGATCACGAAGAACGGCAGGAACTGCAGCACCCGTTGGAGGTCCAGGTCGTCGCCGATCTCCGGGGACAGCGACGCGAGTACGGCGATGGCCAGCGCCAGCGGGACCGGCCAGCGCACGATCTTCCACAGCGGGGTGGTCAGCCGCCAGATGAACAGGGCGGCCAGGAACCACGTCAGATACCAGGGGTCCATCAGGCTGATCGGGTAACCCGGATCGTCGTCCGCCCACCTCTTGAAGACCGTGTAGGCGACTTCGAAGAGGATGTACGGGACCGCGACTCCGGTAATCAGCCGCTGCAGCCGGTCCTTGCGCATATCGAAACTGCGCGAGAAATAACCGGAGATGATGATGAACGCCGGCATGTGGAAGGCGTAGACGGTGATGTAGAGCGCCGCCGCGGAGCGGCTGCCGTCACGCAGCGGCTCCCAGGAGTGCCCCATCGCCACCAGCACGATGGCCAGGTACTTCGCGTTGTCGAAGAAGGCATCGCGCGGCTTCGCCTTGGCGGCGGCCTTGGCATCGGCCGTGGCGTCGGTCTTCGCACCGTCCTTGCCCCGGCTCTTGGCATGGCCGCCGGGGCCGGCGTGCGCGGTGCCGGCCGCCGCCGCACCGGAGGCGGTCGCCGTCGCCGGTGCCAGCGTTGCCGTTGCCGTGGACCCGCCGGTCTCCGACGGCGCCGGTGTGCCCGTCCGACTCAGCGTGTCATGCGACATCTGCCGTTGCAGGGGAAGCGGCACCCGCCGTTCGCCGTACGCCGGAAATTCGTTCTTCAAGGAGCCTCCCGAAAGGATCCCAGGGGAGGAGCTGGACGCTGGCCCGCGCCGGGCCGCAAATCGGAACCCAAAAGCCAAATCCTGCGTCTTAGTTCTTTTACGGGGAGTGTGGCGGCGTCGAACATCTCAGGCACCTTAGCCCCGCGGCGGGAATCACGTAAATCCCTGCCGGTGGCGGCCACACGCGGCGCGTCCGCCCTCCACAGCTCCTTCACGCACTGCGGGCGGCAGGGCGGACCGCAGCGCAGCCCGACTCCCTGGGAGATCTGGACAATGCTGCCTTAATCTCCGGCCGTTGCCCGCTATTCAATAACACCTTCGACCCCTCTGGCCCGCACGGACCGGGCGGTCGTGTTCTTCGCCACGTCCCACGCATAGACCTCCAACGGGCGTCCGTGCGGCCCGCGCAGCCGGTGCACGGCCGCCAGCCAGCGTGAACTGAGCGCGGAAGCACGGGGGTTGATCTGATCTGCGAACCGCGCATAGCGCGCCAGCTTGCGCACATCGGGCGCTCCGAGAATCCCCGTACGTACCTGCGGTGCCACCTCATGGACGGTTTTTACGCACATCACACAGAAGCTCTGGACCACCAGCCGGCTCCGGACATGGGCGCGATCCAGCCACCCTCGGACCCGTAGTTCACGGATGACCTGTGCCTCGATTCCGGGATACTTCTCGGGGGCCTTGATCTCCAGCAATAGACGCTGCCCGTTATGGTCCAGGCGGCGCAAGAAGGCGGCAAGTGTGGGCACCCGCTCCCCCTTGAACCGCTTGCCGAACCAGCTGCCGGCATCCAGCCGCGCGAGCTCCGCGGCGGTGAAATCCCCGACCCGCCACGGCGCCCGCCCGGGAAACACCTTGGCGGCGTCCGTCGTCCGCCGCAGCGTGATGTCGTGCAGCACCACCAGGTGGCCGTCCTTGCTCCGCTGCACATCGTTCTCCACCCATATGAACCCGCGGCGGTGTGCGGCGTCGACGGCGGCGAGGGTGTTCTCGGGTGCGTAACGGGAGGCGCCGCGGTGGGCGATCACCCGTGTCGCCGCGGTGCCGGGACCGGCCCGCGCTCCGCTGATCACGGCGACATCCGCGAACTCGTGCGGCCCGGACGCCATCGCGGACGACGCCACCGCGGCCGTCATCAGATAGGCGATGCCGGCAGCGGGGATCCGCAGTGAGCTCCGAAGCATGCGGCAGCCTCCTGGTCCGCTCACCCGACGGCGCCGGCCGCGTCAGGCACGCCCCCTGAGGCCCTTCCTCCCGTCCAGGAATGCCGCTGTCTCCCCAACATGCCCGCGTCCCGCGTCACCCGCCACGTGAGCACCGGCCGGGCGACTCCGCCCCCACCCGCCCCGGCGGTCGCCTTTTCGCAGGTCAGCAGGGTCGGCGTCGGGTACGGAGCGGGCGGTCGGCGTGTTCCTGAGCGGCCCGCCATCCGGGCGGCCGGAATGGCCGGACGGCCGGGATGGCCGGACAGCCGGGATGCCCGGACAGCCGGACGGCCGGGATAGCCGGACGGCCGGGATAGCCGGACGGCCGGAATGCCCGGAGACGGCTCTCCGGCCGTGCGGGCGGCAAGATGGCGCGGCGCCCCGGCCCACCGGCCGTGCGTGGCCGGCCTCCGGGCGCGACCCGGGCGGGCGCCGGTATTGCCGGCAGCAACCTCCTGACCTGGCCTTCTTCTTGGCGGGGACGCTCTGCTGCCGCCGCTCTCCCCCGTATGTAGATCAGGTAACAGCGGTCGATGGGCGGCTGTTACACAGCTGTCAGACCACCGAGAAGCGCCCCTCATAGCTTCGGTTGTGCCCCAAATGATCAACAGATGGAGCGAGAGCCATGAAGCGCACCACGAGCATCGCCCGGAGCCACAAGTCGGCCTTCGGCGCGGCACTGGCCTGTGTCGCCGTCCTCGGCACGGTCGCCACCGCCACCGGAGCTCAGGCCGCTACCGCCTCGGAGCACACCGCGAGCGTCGCCCGCACCAGCAGCACCCCCTACGTCATGAACCACTACGGCGAGGAGAACGCGGACCACGGCAAGGCCGAGCGCAGCCCCGAGAAGCTGGTGCTCTCCGAGTTCACCTCGGCCAGCGACCTCAACTGGAAGTGGGGCACGCAGAAGGCAGTCGCCACCGGTAAGATCACGGGCAACTGGTGCCTCGAAACCTGCCAGGACAAGCCGCTGAAGGGGACCCTCACGCTCTCGGACCCCAAGACCGTGAACGGCAAGAAGGTCTTCTCGTCCTTCACGCTGAAGCTCGCCGGCGGCAACGGCGCGTACGAATCCGAGGACCTCCAGGGCAAGCACCCGCTCGCCACCAGCTGACGAAGGCTTCCGATGCACAAGCCCACGGCCGTCACCACCGTCTGCCTGCTGGTGGTGACGGCCGTGGGCGTCGCGGGGTGCGGCAGTCCCGAACAGCCCCATGTCGAGGGGCCCGCCCCCAGCCCCACCCAGTCCTCGGGCCCGGTCTATGTCCCTGACACCCTGGGCCACCCGCTGACCCGCCCCACCGGATTCGCCCTCACCGAGTTCTCCTCGGTCGACCGGCTGAGCTGGCGCTCCTGGGGAGCGGCGAAGGCCGTGGCCACCGGGCGGCTGCGCGGCATGTGGTGCATCCCCCACTGCCCCGCCCAGGGCTACCCGGCCACCGTCGAACTCAGCCGCCTCCAGAACCGTGAGAACGTCTCGTACTACACCCGCGCCACGGTGCGGTCCTCCCACCTCCCGCCTGATGGGGCGGACGACCTGAGCTCGGTGCGGCTGCCCCTCCCCGAGCCCTAGGAACCGCCACCGATGACCGACGTGCTGCTCGTGGAGGACGACTCCCTGTTGCGGGAGGCCACTCAACTGTCCCTGGAACGCTACGGATACCAGGTGCGTACCGCCTCCGACGGCCACGCCGGGCTGGCGGAGTTCCGGGACCGCGCCCCCGATGTCGTCGTCCTGGACGTCATGCTGCCCCGCCTCGACGGGGTCGGTGTGGTGCGCCGCATCCGTGAGGTGAGCCGGCTGCCGGTGCTGATGGTGTCCGCCCGCACCGACCCGGTGGATGTCGTCCACGGCCTGGAGGCGGGCGCCGACGACTACCTCACCAAGCCGTACGACATTCCGGTGCTCGTCGCCCGCATACGTGCGGCGCTGCGCCGCGCCACGGAGGTCGCCCGGAACCGTCCGCACGAGGACGACACGGTGCTGCGGTTCGGCGACCTCAGCGTGGACACCGCTTCCATGGATGTCCGCAGGGCGGGCCGGCTGCTCGAACTCACCCCGACCGAGCGCCGGCTGGTGCTGGAGTTCGCGGCCGAGCCGGGTGTCGTGCTCTCGCGGATCACCCTGCTGGAGCGGGTGTGGGACTACGCGTGCGGCGGTGACACCCGGGTCGTCGACGTCCATGTGCTCCGTCTGCGTGCCAAGATCGGCCACGACCGCATCGTGACCGTCCGCGGGTTCGGCTACAAGCTCGCGCCCTGACCGTCATGGGACTCCGTACCAAGACCGCCCTGGTCATCGCCGCGACCGCCGCGCTCGTCGCCACGCTCATCGGGCTGCTGGTGCATCAACTCACCGCCAGGGACCAGCGGAAGAACGCGGCCCATCTGATCGATGCCCGGCTCGTCGAGGCGGTGAGCGAATACGCCTCCGGAATCGACAACGGTGCCCTGGTGAATCCCCCGGATCTGCCCGCTGCGCTCCGCAGGACCATCACCGACCGCCCCGTGCGGGCCACCTGCCTGCAGCACTCCGGCGGCTCCGCCCCGGTGCTGTGGGCCGCCACCCGCAGCGGGCGGGACATCGTCGCGGTCCGGCGTTCCTACGGGCCCCAGGTGCGTGCCCTCGCCGATCTCGACCGGGTGCTGATCGGCTCCGGCGCGGCCGTCACCGCGCTCGGCTGTGTGCTGGGCGTCGTCGCGGCGGCCGGCGCGGGACGGCGGATCACCGCGTCCGCACGCACCGCGCAGCGGATCGCGGACGGCGATCTGACGGACCGGGTCCGGCCCCGGGGCAAGGACGAGATCGCCCGGCTCGGCGCCGCCGTCAACACCATGGCCGACGCCCTGAGCGCCCGGCTGGAGGCCGAACGACGGGTCACCGCCGATATCGCCCATGAGCTCCGCACCCCGGTGGCCGGGCTGGTGACCGCCGTCGGACTGCTGCCGCCCGGCCGCCCGGCCGAGCTGGTCAGCGGCGGTGTGGACACCCTGCGCAGCGTGGTGGAGAACGTCCTGGAGGTGGCCCGGCTCGATGTGCCGGGCGTCGAGCAGGCGCAGTGCGAGGAGGTGCTCCCGAGCGCGCTGGCGCACCGGGCGGCAGCCCTGGCGGGCGGGGACGTCGAGGTGCTCGTGCACGAGGAGACCGTCGTGGCCACCGACCACCGCCGGGTCGAACGGATCCTGGCCAACCTGGTCACCAACGCCCGGCTCCACGGCGCCCCGCCGGTGACCCTGGAGGTGGCGGGGTCGGCGGTACGGGTACGCGACCACGGCCCCGGCTTCCCCGCCGAGCTGCTGACCCACGGCCCCCAGCGTTTCCGCACCGGCGCCCGCGAGCGCGGCGCCGGGATCGGTCTGGGCCTGACCATCGTCGCCGGCCAGGCGCGGGTGCTGGGCGCCCGGGTGACCTACGAAAACCCCCCGGACGGCGGCGCCCTGGCCACTGTGGATCTCGCCCCCGAACGCTGACCGCCACCTCACCGGGCCGCCCACGAGCCCCCGGCCCCGCCCGGCTCCCTCCCCCGCTGCCGACCCTCCGAGCCGCAGGCCCTCTCCGGGACATCTGCGCGCCTGTACGCCAAGCAGCCCTACCCGACGCCCTACTGCGGTACGGGTGCGCGGACACCGCCGGGGAGTGACGCGGGTGAGCGCGGCGCGAACCTACTGTCCTGACATGACGAACCGACACCCTGCCGCCGCACGGCGCCCGGACGGACCGCCGGGCCAGCCCCGCCTGGCCACGGCGGCCCGGCACGCCGGTCAAGCGGTGACCCTGTTCCCCGCCGGTGCCCTGGCGCTCTGTTCCGCCCTCACCGGTCACCGGGAAGCCGCCCGGCGGCGGTGGCTGCGCGCCGGGCCGCTGCCGCTCGGCGCCCCCTCACCGGGCGCCGCCCGGCTGGTGTTCCACGGCGCGCTGACCATACTTCTCGGCGTCGTCGCCCTGTTGCTGGCCGGTGCGCTCACCCTGGCCATCGCCCGGGGGCTGCTGTACGGGTTCGTCGACCGGACTCCGCACGACAGTGACTGGGGCGGCCCCACACTGGCCGGCGCCTGGCTGGTGCACTTCGCCGTATCGGTGCCGTGCGTCGCCCTCGCTCTGGTCATACTGGACGGCCTCACCCGGCTGAACCGCCATACGACGGCTCCCCTGCGCGGCGAACGCCGCCCCGCCTGGGCGCTGCCCACCGCGGTCCTGGCCTGCGTACTCGGCCTGCTCTTCGTCATCGCCTTCGTGCACCAGCTGCCATAGCGGGCCGCCCGGGGAAGCACCCCCCGGCACCTCAGACACCAAAGTCCCCCACCTCGGCCGAGATGGGGGACTTCGTGGTGTGCCGCTGGAGGGTCAGCTCTGCGGGAGGTTGAAGTAGATCATCGGGTTGTGGCGGCTCTCGCGGACCGGCTCGCTGAGGTTCAGTTCCTTCTTCACCTCGGCCAGTCGCGCCGTCACCTCGGGGGCCTTCGCCACGGACGGGGTGAAGTACTCGACGTTCTGGGCGGCCAGCCACTTGATCACGACCGAGCCCTCGCTCATGGGCTTCGGGCGGCGGCCGTGGAAGACGTCATGGACGCTGGTGGGGGTCCCGGGGCGGACCACCGGGAAGAGGTTGTCGATGTACCAGCGCGCGAAGCGGGCGCCGTGGTCGGCGTCGATGAAGAGGTAGTCGGTCTCCGTCGGGACCTTGGCGATGTTGTCCCGCAGATCTCCCTTGGTGAACGTCCAGCGTCCCTCGGAGAGTTCGGCCGGCACGTTCTTCACGACGTTGTCGACGATGTCGAAGGAGTACAGGTGGCCCGTGCCGTTGTCGCGCAGCGCGCTCAGGATCCACGTGGTGGACCAGCCGCGGAAGGTACCCACCTCCACGACGACCTCCGGCCGGAGGTCCCGCAGGAGCAGGTAGGTGATCTCCGCCTCGTAGTCGTCGAGCTGGGCCTTGACCGTCTCCTTGTTGTCCCGGAGGAACGTCCGCTGCGCGTCACGCACCGCCCTCAAGTCGTCCGCGTACTTCGCGTAGAGCGTGCTTATCGATTCGAGCGTGAGGGTGGACATCAATCCTCCGGAGGGGAGACGAGTGCGGGTGGTGCTGACGAACGGACATGGGGGCTTCAACGGCCAACAGGGTGGCGAACGAGCTTCTCACATCACGTTATTGATTGATTATTGCTCGGTTGCCGCGGGCCCCCTCCCGGTCCCGGAACGCCGTACCCAGCACGACGAGGACCACCACGAACACCGGTATCCACCCGCACCTCGCCGCGATCCAGCCCAGGTCGGGGCTGGTGTGCAGACCGCGGAAGGTGTGGCCCAGGCCCAGCGGGACGACGGTGGTGGTGAGCATCGCGGTCTGGTGCCAGAGGAAGACCGTGACGGCCGAGAGGTTGAGCAGCGCCACCGCCGCCCAGAGGAACTGCGCCGGAGTCGCGCGTTCCTGGGGCGTCGTTGCGGGGTCCGTGGGGGCCGGAGCGGTCACCGTGCGGCGCAGCGGGGCGCGCAGCAGCAGTGCCGCGCCCGTCTGTGCCAGGCCGAAGGCGACCGCCGCGAGGGTGGGCGGGCTGAGGTTGGAGAGGGTGGAGCCGGGGACGCCGACCATGCTCGCGGGATAGCCGCCCCAGAGGATCAGCGCGGCCATGGCACCGCCACCGCCGAGCAGCAGCGCCACCGCGGACCGGCGGCGGGTGAACCCGCCGGCCGCCCAGACCGCGCCGAGGCAGTACGGGACCAGCCAGCCCGCCGGGATGTTCAGCAGGCGGAGGGTGTCGATCCAGCCGCTGTCCGCGAACAGCAGGCGGGAGGCGTCCAGCGCGGCCACGACCAGGCAGGCCGCCACCGCGATACGGGCCCCTGCCCGGTACACCAGCGGAGTGGCCGCGATCAGCAGCGCGTACACACCGAGGAACCAGAGGGGAGAGTAGGCCAGCCACATCAGCGTGTGGATCGTCTCGTGTGCGGTGCCGGCGAGCACCAGGCCCAGCCATACGAGTCCCCAGGTGAGGGCGAACGCCGTCGCCGGGCGGAGCAGTCTCGCCAGCCGCTGGGCCAGCCAGGTCCGGTAGGCGGTCCCGCGGGCCCGCGCCGCTTGGTAGCTGCGGGCGCCCACCCGGCCGCCCACCAGGAAGAACACGGCCAGGGGCTGCAGAATCCAGGTCACCGGGGCGAGCCCGGGAAGATGCCCCAGCGGGCTGTCGCCGACCAGATGGCCGCCGGCCTGGAGGACGACGCCGCTCACCAGCCAATGGCCCAGGACCACCCCCGTGATGGCCAGCGCGCGCAGCACATCTATCGCCCGGTCCCGTTCCGCCGGGGTCGCCGCGTCGATGCGCAGCGCCACCGTGTGGAGGGCCTGCCAGGGGGTGCGCCGCGCGGGGACGGGGCGCAACGGGCCGGTGGGCAGCGGCGGTTGCCGGACCGGAGTCGGCGGGCGCAGTTCCAGATCAGTCATGGGAGACCTCCGTGCCCCGGCCGAGCGCGATCAGGGATATGTTGCGCAGCGCGAGCCCCCCGGGGCGGAGATAGTCGCTGTGGCTGCCGGCGCCCGCGGGGAAGATCCGCGCACCGAAATCGGCAGTGACGGGGTCGGTGCCGAACCCGACCTGTTCGCCCAGCAGGTCGAGGCTGACGTGGGGTACTCCCTCGATCCAGTCGGTCGCTCCCCGGCCCGCCCAC
The DNA here is from genome assembly GCF_040650675.1 of Streptomyces sp. NPDC048637. Lineage (NCBI taxonomy): Bacteria > Bacillati > Actinomycetota > Actinomycetes > Kitasatosporales > Streptomycetaceae > Streptomyces > Streptomyces sp. NPDC048637. The sequence continues at coordinate 500,340 of NZ_JBEZHQ010000002.1, read as the reverse complement.
ACCGGGACCCGGGTCCGCAGTCCGGCCCGGGAGCGCACGCCCGTTCCGGGGCTGCCGTAGAGCACCACGTCCGCGAGGGAGGACTCGGCCGGCGCATCCATGCGGCGCAGGGCGGTCGCGCACACCACGGATCCGTAGGAGTGGCAGAGCAGGGCCACGGGAGCCGAGGCATTCACCCTCCGCAGGTCCCCGAGCAGCCCGGCCAGGCGACGGCCGCCGTCCAGGGCGCGGTCGGTGGACACGATGTCCCGGCTCATGGTGCGGGGCGCCGGGTAGCCGTACCAGGCCACGACCGCGATGTTCCGCCCCGGCTGGAGCTTCTTCATCTCGGTGTGCAGGGCGCGGGCGCCGCCGTTCAACGAGGCGTAGACGGTGCCCAGTTCGTCAAAGGTATCGACCGTGGTGTCCGAGCCGGGCACCACGACCGCGATCCGGTCGGCGTGCGCCAGGTCGCCGAGCACCTCCACGGCCTGGCCGTCGCCACGCGGGCTGAACGAGAGGAAGTGCCGGTCCTCCCTCGCCAGCCGGCCGAGCACCTTGGCCCGGCCGGTGTCGCCCATGTCGCGGGCCGCGCGCCGGGATTCGGCGATGAAGCGGTGGTTCGCCGCGTACCGCGCCACCAGGTTGTCCGCCTGGATCGCGGGGAGCCGGGGCTGCACCGGCGTACCCGGCACGGTGGACCGTGCCGCGGCGGCGACCGTCACCACGATGGAGCATGCGGTGAGAGCCATTGCCAGCCCACGCCTGAGACGTGCAGCGCGCATCGCCGGCCTTCCTTCCTGTCCGTTCGGGGAACTGGAAAAGGAGGTTAATGAGACGACCGGCGGGAGGAATCACACTGAGGAACGGACTTTGCGGTAGCTCTCAGGTAGGGGGTCGATTACCCGGCGCGGTAGTGCGGCCCGGCAGGGCGCGGGCGGGCCGGGCGAGCGGGTTTCGGGCTCTCTGCTGCCCTGCTGTCACACCCAGTCCTGGTTGGCCCTGCGGCGCCCGGAAACGGCCTGGTGCGATACGCGGACGGCGTCGGGGAACTCTAAGGCGGCGCAGGCGATATGGGCCGGAGCGAGAGCCGGAATGACACGTTGGGCTGTGACGCCAAGTATCGCAGTCATGATTCCCCCTAGTTAATACGTGCACCAACAGTGGTCGACCGTCGGTGCCATGAAGCTTGAATTTATCCGGGCACGGCTTCACATCGTTATCGGCCTACTTTTCCGGGCGGCGGGAGGGAGCCGTGGGCCTGTCAGTCCGACAGGCCATGGCTGCGCGGCGATGTCCGGCGGGTGAACACCGGTACAACGACGCCCACGATGCGGGACGTGGTCTTCCAGGGGCGCCTTTCAGTCACGGGCTTTGATGTGCCGTCAGCGCGGTGTCGTCGGTCCGGCATCGTCCGGCCGGCTGCCCGCCCGGCGCCCGCAGGACACCCTCCCTCCATCGGGGGCAGTCCGCAACGGCGTTTCCCGGCCACCCGCCGCGCGGCTCCGATGCCCCGTTCGGCAACAAAAATCACGGCGCGAAAGCCCGCAAAGGTGGTGGAGTAGACCTCTGCCCCGGGCCGCGGCAGGAGCCACGCTCAGTGATCGCGTTACGATCCCTATAGTGGCTGGATCACGGGCCTAGCGGCCGTGCTACACGGGGGGTAACACAGCCATGCCAGAAGACCGTTCGCTACCTCGCGCAGTCAAATACTCCGTACTCCGACCGCTATTGGTCATCACCGGCAGTGGCCGGATCGTAGGGGTCCACGGTCCCCGGCAGCGCACCATTCTCACCATGCTCGTCCTCGCGTGGGGACGGGTGGTATCGGTCGACAGCCTGGTCGACGCGGTATGGGGCGATGAACCTCCGGCCACGGCCCGGACGCAGGTGGCGATTTGTATCGGGGCACTGCGAAAGTCCTTCAAACAGGCGGGTGTCGAGGGCGATGTGATTCTGACGACGCATCCCGGATATCGCCTGGAGACCACCGGCAGTGAACTCGACGCCCTGCAGTTCACCTCACTCGTCGCCGAGGCCGCCACCCACGTCAAACAGGGCCGCCACGAACAGGGCCGCGCCCTGTACCGGCAGGCGCTCGACCTGTGGAAGGGGCCGGCACTCGCGGGGGTGACCGGGCGGCCGGTCGAGGACGAGGCGACCCGGCTCGACGAGCGGCGCTACGCGGCGTACGAGGCCTGGTCCGAGGTGGAACTCGCGCTGGGGCACCACCAGGAAATCATCTCCGAGCTGACCTCGATCGCGAACAGTTCCCCGCTGCACGAACAGCTCCGGTACAACCTGATGCTCGCCCAGTACCGCGCCGGTCTCCGGGCCGAGGCCACCGAGGGATTCCGGATGTGGCGGCGCAACTTCGTCGATGAACTGGGCCTCGAACCGAGCGTGGCAATAAAGGAATTGCACGCGTCGATTCTTCAGGACGACCCGGATCTCACGCTTCCGGTGCAAGTCAAGCCGCTGGTGGTGCCCGCCCAGCTTCCGCCGGACGTGGATCTGTTCCAGGGCCGCGCGGCGGAACTCGGAAAGCTCGACCGGCTGCTCGGGGAAAAGGCCCCGCGTATGGGGCTCATCACCGGAGTGGCCGGAGTCGGCAAGACCGGCCTGATCGTGCACTGGGCCCATCACGTCGCCGAGGAATTCCCGGACGGTCAGCTGTATGCCGATCTGTCCCAGTACGAGGGCAGGCAGCCGGAGTTCGTGGCCGGGGCCCTGCTGGGGCGTTTTCTCCGGGCGCTCGGAGTGCCCGGGGACCAGATACCCTCCGATCCCGCCGAGCGCGTCTCGCTCTACCGCAGTGTGCTCGCCGACCGGAAATCGCTCATCGTGCTCGACAACGTCCGCGCGATGAGCCAGATCACTCCGCTCCTTCCGGGCAGCGGCCGCAGCTGTGTGCTCGCGGCCAGCAGGGAGCAACTGGCCGCCGATTCGGGCACGGTCCGGGTCGATCTGGGTCTGATGACCGCGCACGAGTCCCAGACCCTGATCACCAAAATCGCCGGCGAGGGCCGGGCCGCCTCGGAGAAGGCGGCGGTCAACGAACTCTGCCGGCTGTGCGACGGACTTCCGCTCGCCCTGCGGATCGCGGCGGCCCGTCTGGTCGCCAAGCAGCACTGGTCCGTACAGCATCTGGTGGACCGGCTCCGCGACGAGCACCGCCGGCTGGACGAACTCAGCACCGGCGGCCTGGAGGTGCGCGCGAGCTTCGCCCTCAGCTACCGCGGCCTGACCGAACAGGCGGCGCGGATGTACCGGCTGCTCGGGCTGCTCGACGTACCGGACTTCCCGGCGTGGGTGGGCGGCGCGCTCCTCGATGTCTCGCCGGCCGAGGCCGAGGACATGATCGAGCGGCTGGTCGACGCCCATCTGCTCACCCCGGTCGGCAGCGACGCCACCGGCACCATGCGCTACCGCTTCCACGATCTGCTGCGGCTGTACGCCCGGGAGCGGGCCGAGTCCGACGAGTCCGAGGACAGGCGCCGCGCCGCGCTCCACCGGGTGTTCCGCACCTATCTCACGCTGGCGGAGCAGAGCCATATCCGGGAGTACGGCGGCGATTTCGCGATCATCCACGGGTCGACGCCGCGCCGGCACCTCGACGCCCCGCTCGTCGGCTCGCTCCTCAGATCGCCGCTCGACTGGTTCGAGGCCGAGCGCCCGTCCCTGGTCGCCTCGATCCTCCAGGCCTGCACGCTCCGGATGGAGGAGCTCGCCTGGGACCTGGCGATGTCCAGCGTGGTGCTCTTCGAGACGCGTAATTACTACGACGACTGGCGTGCCGTCAGCGAGAAGGCGCTGGAGGCGAACCGGAACGCGGGGAACGTCCGCGGGGAGGCGGCGATGTGTTACGAACTCGCCTCCGTGGAGATGTTCCAGCAGCGCTTCGACTCCGCCATGCCGCTCTTCACCAGGGCCTTCCAGCTCTTCGACAGTGTGCGGGAGGTACACGGGCGCGCGTTGACCCTGCGCAATATGGCGATCACCGACCGGGTGCAGGGCGGTCTCCGGTCCGCCATGAGCCGGCTCGACGAGGCACGCAACACCTTCCGGGTCGTGGGCGACGCGTCCGCCGAGGCGCACACGCTGAACCAGATGTCACAGATCGAACTGGAGTGGGGGAACCCGGACGCCGCGGTCCGGCTCTCGCTGGAGGCCGTGCGGATCGCCACCGCGCTGGGTGAGACCCGCGGTGCGGCCCAGGCGCTCAACCGGCTGGCCGCCGCCTATGTGAAGCAGGGGCGTTTCGAGGCCGCCAAGCAGTCGTACGACGGAGTGCTGCGGATCGTGCGCAGCAAGGGCGACACCCGTGGTGAGGCGTATGCGCTGATGGGCATCGGGGAAACCCTCGTGGCATCGGGCCAGTACGTCGAGGCCGAGAGCATCCTGGCGGACGCCCTGGAGATAGCGGAGCGGGTCGACGACCTCTTTCTCCTCGCCAAGGTCCATCTGGCGCTCGGCAGCTGCAGCCAGCAGCTGAACCAGCTGACCCGGGCGAGCCAGCATCTGCTGATCGCGCGCAACACCTTCCACGAGATCGGCTCGGTGTGGGGGGAGTTGCAGGCGAGCGCGGACATCAGCCGGCTGTCGGCCGAGACCTGCGGGGGCCGGTCGCTGCCGGGGCGCTGACCGGGGGGAACGGCAGCGGACGCGTCGTACCGATAACGCACGGAAAACGGTGCGCGGTAGCGTCCGCTGCCCTTCGAGCCCACCGACAGAGGTTCAGATGACTGTGCACGACGCCATCGCCGTCCCGGATGCCGACGGCAGCAACGAGTTGTTCGACTGGCTCGGCAGGATGCGGGCCGGCCATCCCGTGTGGCAGGAGGGGGACGGGCCGTACCACGTCTTCCGCTACGAGGATGTGCAGCAGGTCATCTCCGACCCGAAGACGTTCTCCAACGACTCCAGTCGTGTCATGCCCCATCTGAAGCCGTTGACCGAGGGCAACATCAACTCGATGGACCCGCCGGACCACGGCAAGCTGCGCCGGCTGGTCAATCAGGCCTTCACTCCGAAGACGGTGGCCGGGCTCGAACCCCGCATCGAGGCCGTGACGAACGAGCTGCTGGCCGAGGTCGGCGCGGAGCAGTTCGACCTGGTCGACGTGCTGACGTATCCGCTGCCGGTGATCGTCATCAGCGAGCTGCTGGGGGTGCCCGCCTCGGACCGTGATCTGTTCCGGGTGTGGGCGGACCGGTTCATCGCGCTCGGCGACCAGCCGATCCCGCCGGAGGATTTCGTCGCCACGTTCCAGGCCGCGACCCGTGAGATGGACGAGTATCTGCTGGGCCATTGCCGAAAGCGCCGGACGGACCCGAAGGACGACCTGATCAGCCGGCTGGCCACGGCCGAGATCGACGGTGAACGGCTCACCGACGACGAAGTCGTGAAATTCACCGGAATCCTCTTCCTGACCGGTCATCTCACGACGACGCTGCTCATCGGCAACGCCATGCAGTGCCTCGACAGCCACCCGGACGCCGCTGCGGAACTCCGCGCCGACCGCTCCCTGATCCCGTCCGCCATTGAGGAAGTGCTGCGGTTCCGTTCGCCTTTCACCACGGTCAGCCGAGTCACCGTGACCGATGTCGAGGTGGGTGGCCATCTCATCCCGGCCGACCGAATGGTGACACCGTGGGTGATTTCGGCGAATCACGATGAGGCCCATTTCCCGGACGCGCACCGCTTCGACATCCGGCGCACGCCCAACCGGCATGTCGCCTTCGGGCGCGGCGGACACTTCTGTGTGGGCGCACCGCTGGCCCGGCTTGAGGCGGAAGTGGCACTCAATGCCCTGCTGGACACCTTCCGTGAACTGCGCGTCGGCCAGGGCCGCGACGTCTCGTATCACGCCCGTGGAATGTACGGCGCGAAGAATCTGCCGATGACGGCCCGACGCCACTAATATAGATCGCCCGTTTCCCGATAACGAAGAAAAAAGACACCTGTCTAACTTCTGTGCGTGAATCAGCCCACCCGCCCTTCTGAGGCCCGTTCACGAACAACAGGAGTCACAGCGTGATTAATTCAGTGGTCATTGTCGGCGGCGGCACTGCGGGATGGATGAGCGCCTCGTACCTCAAGGCGGCGTACGGTGACCGCATCAACGTCACTCTGGTGGAATCCGACCGGGTCGCGACCATCGGCGTCGGTGAGGCGACCTTCAGCACGGTCCGGCATTTCTTCGACTATCTCGGCCTGGACGAGCGCGAATGGATGCCGGAGTGCTCCGGCTCCTACAAGCTGGGAATCCGGTTCGAGAACTGGCAGAAGCCGGGGCACCACTTCTACCACCCCTTCGAGCGGCTGCGGACGTCCGACGGCTACACCCTCGCCGACTGGTGGCTGCAGGAGGGCGACCGCAGCCAGCCGTTCGACCGCTCCTGCTTCATCACGCCGGCGCTGTGTGAGGCCAAGCGCTCACCGCGGCTGCTCGACGGCTCCCTGTTCGCGGGCGGTCTCGACGGCTCGCTGGGCCGCTCGACGCTGGAGGAGCAGCGGGCACAGTTCCCGTACGCGTACCACTTCGACGCGGCGCTGCTGGCGAAGTTCCTGACCAAGTACGGCACCGACCGCGGCGTCCGCCATGTCGTCGACGATGTGACCGAGGTGGCCCGCGACGAGCGCGGCTGGATCAGCCATGTCGCCACCCGTGAGCACGGTGAGCTCGCCGGTGACCTGTTCATCGACTGCACCGGCTTCAAGGGCATGCTGATCAACGAGACCCTGGACGAGCCGTTCGAGTCCTTCCAGGATGTGCTGCCCAACAACCGCGCCGTCGCGCTGCGGGTGCCGCAGGCCGACCAGGCCACCACCGGGATGAACCCGTACACCACCGCGACCGCGATGGACGCCGGCTGGATCTGGAACATCCCGCTGTTCGGGCGGAACGGCAACGGCTATGTGTACTCCGATGAGTTCTGCACCCCGGAGGAGGCGGAGCGCACCCTGCGGGAGCACGTCGCCCCCGGCCAGGACGACCTGGAGGCCAACCACATCCGGATGCGTATCGGGCGCAACCGCCGCTCGTGGGTCAACAACTGTGTGGCCATCGGCCTGTCCAGCGCCTTCGTCGAGCCGCTGGAGTCCACCGGCATCTTCTTCATCCAGCACGGCATCGAGCAGCTGGTGAAGAACTTCCCGGACGAGCGCTGGGACCCGGCGCTGGCCGACGACTACAACAACCGGGTCGCCGAGGTCCTGGACGGCGTCAAGGAGTTCCTGGTCCTGCACTACAAGGCGGCGCTGCGCGAGGACACCCCGTACTGGAAGGAGGCCAAGACCCGCGCCCTTCCCGACGGGCTCGCCGAGCGCCTCGCGATCGGCAGCTCGCACCTGCTCGACGAGCGCACCATCTACCAGCCGTACCACGGCTTCGAGCAGTACTCCTGGATCACGATGATGCTGGGCCTGGGCCACGAGCCGGAGCGGCCGCGCCCCTCCCTCGCGCACATCGACCCGGCGAACGCGCGCGCCGAGCTCGCGCGGCTCAAGGCGGACGCGGACGAGCTCGTCGCCGCCCTGCCCAGCTGCTACGAGTACATCGCCTCGCTCAACAGCTGAGCCCCCGGGCTCACTTCTGCTGCCGACGCCCCTACCCCTGTCCCCCCGGCGGGTACGGGCGTCGGCGCTTCACCCGCCTGCTCGGTCGGGAGTCCGGGGACCGGGCCCCCGGGACGACCCAGCGCCCCAACCGGAGGACGACCTCACCATGGCTAGCCTTCCCCCACCCTCGTCCGCGCCGGACACGGCCACCCGCCCGGTGCCGGCCGACGACTTCCGTTCGCTGATGGGCGCCTTTCCCACCGGCGTCGCCGTGATCACCACGTACGGGACGGACGACCGGCCCCGCGGGCTGACGTGCAGTTCGCTGTCGAGCGTGACCACCGCGCCGCCGACCCTCTCCGTCTGGCTGACCACCCGGGGCGAAACCCTGGGCGCGCTGCGCGAGTACGGCGCCTTCGCGGTGAACCTCCTGCACGACCGGGGGCAGCGGGCCGGTGAGGTGTTCGCGCACCCGGTCGCCGACCGGTTCTCCCAGGTGGGCTGGCGGCGCTCGCCGGAAGCCGGGCTGCCGTGGCTGGCCGACGATGCCTTCGCGGTCGCCGAGTGCCGGGTGACGAAGCTGGTCGAGGTGAGCGACCACACCCTCGTGGTGGGCGCGGTCACCGGTGTCACCCAGCACGCCGGGACCCCGCTGCTGTACGGGGTGCGGCGCTTCGCCTCCTGGCCCGGCGGCGAGGCACCCGCCTCGCCGCTCGCCCTCGGCACCCCCCTGACGTCATGCTGAAGATCGTCGCAGGCGTCGTCCTGCTGCTCGGTGCCCTCGGGCTGTGGTGGGGCCGGCTGGGCTCCGGGGGCTCGTCGACCGAGGTCGACACGACGGCCAGGTTCCTGCTCGCCGTCATGGTGATCATTCTGCTCAGCCATCTGCTGGGCGCGCTGCTGGGCCGGCTCGGCCAGCCCCTGGTAATCGGTGAGATCCTCGGTGGCCTGCTGCTCGGCCCCTCGCTGCTGGGCTGGGTGTGGCCGTCCGGGCAGGCCTGGCTGCTGTCCGCCGATGTCGTCTCCGCCCTCAACACGGTGGCTCAGCTCGGGCTGATCGTCTTCATGTTCCTGCTCGGCTGCGAGTTGCGCATGGAGAACCCCAAGAAGGCCTTCGGGACGCTCGGGGTGAGCGTGCTCGGCGCGATGGGCCTGCCCTTCCTGGCCGGGCTCGGGCTCGCGGCGGCGGCCCCCGACATGCTGCGCGGCTCGACCTCGCACGCCCTGGGCTACCTCTGCTTCTTCGGCCTGGCCATCTCGGTGACCGCGCTGCCGGTCCTCGCCAGGATCCTCACCGACATGCGTCTGGACCGCTCCCCCGTCGGCCAGTTCGCGCTGGCCAGTGCGGCGGTGGGCGACGGCATCGCCTGGCTCGCGCTGACCGTCATCCTCGCGGCGACCGGGACCGGCGACGCCACCGGCATGGGCAGCACCATCGCGCTGGTGGTGGCCCTGGTCGGGTTCACCGTCCTCGTGGTGCGTCCGCTGCTGGCCACCGTGGTGCGGCGGGCGGAGGAACGGCCCGGCAAGGGGACGCTGCTGCCCCTGCTGCTGGTCGGCGCCATCAGCTATGCCGTGCTGACGCATCTGCTGGGGCTGCATGCCGTCATCGGGGCCTTCCTGTTCGGTACGGCCGTCCCGCGCGACTCCACGGTCACCCACCGGATGAACCAGCAGCTGCAGGGCTTCACCCTGACGGTGCTGCTGCCGCTGTTCTTCGCCGGTGTGGGGCTCAATGTCTCGGTCGGGGCCCTGGGGCGGGACCCCTGGCACTGGCTGGTTCTCGCCGGGGTCGTCGTCGTGGCGACCCTGACCAAGATCGTCGGTGCGGGTGGCGCCGCCCGGGCGATGGGGTACTCGCCGAAGGAGTCGTTGCGGTTCGGTGCGCTGATGAACTGCCGCGGGGTCACCGAGCTGGTGGTCGCCGGGATCGGCTGGCAGCGCCATCTGATCAGCACGACGGGCCTGACGGTGCTGGTCCTCATGGCGATCGGCACCACCGCGATGACCGCGCCGCTGCTCAAGCTGCTGGGGACGAAACCGCCGGAGCCCCCGCCCGGGGAGAGCGACGGATCCCGCGCCGCCACCCCACAGGGCGCTCCGCTCCCGGCGGACGCCTGAGGCAGACGTCCTCCCGGCGGAGGCCTGAGGCAGACGTTATCCCGGTCCGCCGAATATCTCCGGCCCGTGCAATACGGAGTATCGCCTGCGGTCGGCGGCGCGATATCTGGCCAATAAGCCGCCGACCTAGCGTCTTGTTCGCTCAGGGACAGCACCGAGTAATGACAACCGGCAGGGCCACAAAGGAGGTTGCGGTGTGATGGCTGCGGACCGCGTATTCTGGCAAAGAGTTCTCGGCGGCGGGTACACCCCTTTGCCCCGGTGGTCGAGGATTCCGGCGGCCCCATCTGCCGTTCGTCGCACCGCGATACCCGCCGGCACCGCCGATGCACTGCATCTCCTCGCGGAACGGCAGGGCCTTTCTCCGGACACCCTGCTGCTGACCGCATATGTCCGCGTGCTGGCGGCGGTAACGGGCGACTCTTCGGTGGTGACCGGATATCTGCCCGAAGAAGGCCAGGAGAAAAGCCCGTTGCCCCTGTGGGCCGCGCTTTCCGAGGGCTCGTGGGCGGAACTCGTCACCGCTGTCGCAGAGCTGGCGGCCGGGACCCGGCGGCACTCACTGCGGGCCCTGGACGAGCTGCGCGCCGAGACCGGACGGACGGAGCCGCTGTTCGACACCGTTCTGGTGGCCGGGCGGGCCGCCGTCACCGAGGACCTGACAGCCGGCACCGTGCTCGCCGCCGGCCTCGCCCGGACCGGGGACCGCCTGGAACTGGTGCTGAGCCACCGCCCCGACGCACTGGACGGCGAGCAGGCCGACCGGTTCGCGGGCTATCTGCTCGCCGCGCTGTCCGAGCTGGCCGAGCGGCCCGAGGCGCACCACCAGGAGTGGAGCCCGGTGTCACCGCGCGAGGCGGCGCAGCAGCTGGCGGAGTTCGCGGGCCCACACCGGGAGCTGCCCGACCGCCGGGTGCACGAACTCTTCGAGGACCAGGTGCGGTGGCGCCCGGACGACATCGCCGCCGTCCACGGCACGGAGTCCTGGAGCTACCGGGAGCTCAATGAGCGCGCCAACCGCGTCGCCCATGCGCTGCGCCGCGGCGGGCTGCACGACGAGGACGTCATCGCGGTGGTCACCGAACGCACTCTTCAGTGGCTGGTCGCCGTGCTGGCCGTGTTCAAGGCCGGCGGGGTCTATCTGCCGGTGGAGCCGCACTTCCCGGCCGACCGGATCAGCGGCATGCTGGTGCGCGCGGACTGCCGCCAGGTGCTGACCGAACGGGACGCCTCCCCGGGCCTGACGGAGGCCCTGGCCGGGCTGCCCGGCGTGCGCGCCGACCATCTGGACACCCTGCTCGCCGAGGACCACCCGGTCACCGACCCCGGTATCCCGGTGGCCGCCGGCCAGAGCGCGTACATCTACTTCACCTCCGGTTCGACCGGTGCGCCCAAGGGCGCGGTGTGCGAGCACGCGGGCTTCCTCAACCATCTGCTCGCCAAGATCGACGACCTGGAGATCACCGAGGGCCGGGTGGTCGCGCAGACCGCGCCGCAGTGCTTCGACATCTCCCTGTGGCAGCTGGTGGCCGCACTGGCCGTCGGCGGACGCACCCTCATCATCGGGCAGCCGGACATCCTGGACACCGCGCGCTTCATCGAGACGCTCGCCACCGGCGGTGTCGAGGTCCTCCAGGCCGTGCCCTCCTATCTCGAAGTGGTGCTGACGGAGCTGGAGCGCAGCCCCCGCACGCTGCCCCGGCTGCGCCATGTGTCGGCGACCGGCGAAGCGCTCAAGAAGGAGCTGGTGGAGCGCTGGTTCGCCACGTTCCCCGGCGTCGCGCTGGTCAATGCGTACGGCCTGACCGAAACGTCCGACGACACCAACCACGAGGTGATGCGCCGGGTGCCCGAACAGGCCTCGGTGCCGCTGGGCAAGCCCGTCGCCAATGTGCGGATCCATGTGGTCGACGAGCAGCTGCGGCTGGTGCCGCTCGGCTCCCCGGGCGAGATCCTGTTCTCCGGCGTCTGCGTCGGACGGGGCTATGTCAATGACGAGGAGCGCACCCGGGCCGCGTTCATGCCCGATCCGCTGCTGCCCGGTGAACGGATGTACCGCTCGGGCGACTTCGGCCGGTGGCTGCCGGACGGCCGGCTGGAGTTCCTCGGCCGCCGCGACGCCCAGGTCAAGATCCGGGGCTTCCGGATCGAGATCGGCGAGGTGGAGAACCAGCTGCTCCGGGTGGACGGGGTGCGGGACAGCGCCGTCGTCGTCACGGGCGAGGGCGAGAGCCGGCAGCTGGTGGCCTTCCACAGCGGCGAGGAGCTGTCCGACGACGCGCTCCTTACGTCGCTCGGGGCGGCGCTGCCCGGCTACATGATCCCCAGCCGGTTCCGCCGGCTCGACGTGCTGCCGCTGACCGCCAACGGCAAGATCGACCGCAAGGCGCTGACCCGGCTCGCCGGGCAGGAGGAGTCCGCGGGCGACGGCGTGGAGCTGCGCACCGACACCGAGCGGCGGCTCGCACAGCTGTGGTCCCAGGTCCTGAAGGTGCCGGCCGGCCGGATCGGCCGTGCCGCCCATTTCTTCGACAGCGGCGGGACCTCGCTGTCCATGCTGCGGCTGGCGATCGCGCTCGACCGTGTGGTGACGCCCGTCGAACTCCAGCAGCACCCGGTTCTCGCGGAATGTGCGGCGTTGCTCGACCGCCGGGCCGCCGAGGCTCCGAATCCAGGAAGGCAGCCAGTTGACAGCCACGTGTGACGGCACGGCCGTCCCCGAAACCCTCGGTGACGGCGCCGAGTTGATCCTCGGCGAAGGCCGGACCCCGGTCCTGGGGGTGACCGGCCCGGACCTCCCCGGCGAGACCGTGCGCTCCCTGGTCGACCGGCACGGCGCCCTGCTGGTCCGGGGCCTGGGCCTGGCGGCGCCCGCCGATCTGGGCCGGGCCGCGCAGGCGCTCGGGGTGACACCGATGACCGAGCGGGAGGGCTTCACCGGCCGGACCGACTTCGGCGACGGCGTGTACGGCGCCTCGGAGTGGCCGGCCGACGAGCCGATGTGCATGCACCACGAGCGGAGTTACGGCGACGAGGTGCCCGGCATCGCCCTGTTCGGCTGTCTGACGGCGCCCCGCACCGGCGGCGCCACCGCCGTGGCCGACGCCCGGACGGTGCTGGCGAAGCTGCCCGCCGGCCTCGTGGAGCGCTTCGCCCGCGACGGCTGGCGGCTGGCCCGCAACTACCGTGACATCGGGGTGAGCTGGGCCGAATCGTTCGGCACCCAGGACGCCGCGCAGGTCGACGCGTACTGCCGTGCGCACGCCCTGGACCACGAGTGGCTGCCGGACGGCTCGCTGCGCACCGTCCAGCACCGCGCGGCGGTGGTGCGCCACCCCGCCACCGGCGAGCGGCTCTGGTTCAACCAGATCGCCTTCCTCAACGAGCTGACCATGGACCCGGCGGTACGGGAGTACCTGGTGTCCCTGTACGGGCCGGACTCCCTGCCGTTCACCACCTTCCACGGCGACGGTGAGCCCGTCGCGGCGCAGACCGTCGAGACCATCAACGAGGTGTACACGGCGGCGACCGTCCGGGAGCCGTGGCAGGCGGGCGATCTGCTCGTCGTCGACAACCTGCGGATGGCCCACAGCCGCGAGTCCTACGAGGGCGACCGCGAGATCGTGGCGCTCTTCGGCGACCCGGTGCGCCTCGACGGGCACGTCCTGCCCTCCGCCACCTAGGAGGCCGGGCAGGCCCGGAAGACACGCCCCAGGTCCCTCTTCTCTTCTACGGTTCCACGGAGCTTCACATGCCCCAGCAGCACGCTGCGCCTTCGTTCTCCGTCATCTCCGGAGCCCAGGTGCACCGGGTCCTCGACGCGCACCACCAGGGCGTCGTCGACCTGATCGAGACGGCCTACCGGCTGCACGGCGGAGGCGAGACGGTGAACCCGCCGTCGTACTTCCTCCGCTTCCCCGACCGCCCGTCCTCCCGGATCATCGCGCTGCCCGCCTCGATCGGCGGTGAGCTGCCCACGGACGGCCTGAAGTGGATCTCCAGCTTCCCGGAGAACGTCGAGGCCGGCATCCCGCGCGCCTCGGCGGTGCTCATCCTCAACGACCACGACACCGGCTATCCGCTGGCGTGTCTGGAGAGTTCCATCATCAGCGCCGCGCGCACCGCGGCCTCCGCGGCGCTCGCCGCCGACCGGATCTCCGCCGCGCGCGGCACCCGGCCGGCCCGGATCGGGTTCTTCGGCGTCGGACTGATCGCCCGCTACCTCCACACCTATCTGGCGCGCACCGGCTGGCAGTTCGACGGGATCGGGGTGCACGACCTGTCGGCGGAGCACGCGGGCGGGTTCGCCGACTACCTCCGCCAGTCCGGCGAGTCCGGCCGGGTCACCGTGCACGAGTCCGCCGAGGAGCTGATCCGCTCCTGCGACCTCGTGGTCTTCGCCACCGTCGCCGGCACCCCGCATGTCACCGAGCCCGGCTGGTTCGCGCACAACCCGCTGGTACTGCATGTCTCGCTGCGCGATCTGTCGCCCGAGGTGGTGCTCGGCGCGGCCAACATCGTGGACGACGTGGAGCACTGCCTGAAGGCGGACACCTCGGTGCACCTGGCGGAACAGCGGGTGGGCCACCGGGACTTCCTCGACGGCACGCTCCATGACGTCCTCACGGGGAAGGTGCAGCCGCCGGCCGACCGGCCGGTGATCTTCTCCCCGTTCGGCCTGGGAGTGCTGGATCTGGCACTCGGCAGGCATGTCTATGAATCCGTGAAGGAATCGGGCGAGTTGCAGGTCGTCGACGATTTCTTTCACGAGATGCGCCGTTACGGCTAGGGCGGGAGGCACCCGTGCCGACTATTTCGGCTCCGCAGGAATTCAACGAGGAAGACCTGTACGTCGATCTCGACGCCGTACTCGGTATCCCACTCCACCTCAAGTGCGAGGGCTTCAACTTCACCGGATCGGTGAAGCAGAAGGCCGCGCTGGAAATGGTCGAGGCCGCGGAGGAGGCCGGGACGCTGACCCCCGGTTCGATCCTGGTGGAATCCTCGTCCGGCAATCTGGGCGTCGCGCTGAGCGTCATCGCGGCCAGCAAGGGATACCGCTTCCTCTGCGTCACCGACTCCCGGTGCAATCTGGCCTCCAAGCGTCTGATGGAGGCGCTCGGCGCCACCGTCCACACCATCGCGGAGCCCGCCGCCGACGGGGGCTTCCTCGGTGCGCGGATCGCCTACGTGCGCCAGCTGTGCGAGGAGGACGCGCGGTACGTCTGGCTCAACCAGTACGTCAACTCCGCCAACTGGCGGGCGCATTACCGGTACACGGCCCCCAGCATCCACCGGAGCCACCCCGAGCTGGACGTCCTCTTCGTCGGGGCCGGGACCACCGGGACCCTCATGGGCTGCGCCCGCTGGTACAAGGAGCACCGGCCGGAGGTCCGCATCGTGGCCGTCGACAGTGTCGGCTCCGTCGCCTTCGGCCACCCGCCGTCCCCCCGGATGATCCCGGGCCTGGGGTCCGGGGTCCGTCCGGCGCTGCTGGACGAGGACTACCTCGACGATGTGCTGCTCGTACCGGAACCCGACACCGTGCGCATGTGCCACCGGCTGGCCGGGCGCGGCTTCCTGTTCGGCGGCTCCACCGGGACGGTCGTCAGCGGCGCCGACCGGTGGCTGACGGAGCACGGCCGGCCGGCGGGGCTCTCCTCGGTCGCCATCTCGCCCGATATGGGCGAGCGCTATCTCGACACCGTTTACCACACCAACTGGGTGCAGGGCGTCTACGGCGAGGACACGCTCGGGCCCGCGCACCCCAGCCATGAGACGAGAGAGGCAATACGATGACCAACCCGTTCGAGGACACCGAGGGCCGCTACCTGGCCCTGGTCAACGACGAGGGCCAGTACTCCCTCTGGCCGGCGTTCGCCGAGGTCCCGGACGGCTGGAAGGCCGCCCTGCCCGAGACCGGCCGCGCCGAGGCCCTGGAGTACATCGCCGCACAGTGGACCGATATGCGTCCGCTGAGTCTCGTCCGTGCGATGGAGGACGCCGCCGACACCCGGAAGGCGGCCTCCTGATGACCGTGACACTCGACACCGGGGCGGCGGCGCGGGTCGCGTCGCTGACCCCGGACGAATCCGTGGACGCGGAGCGGACCGCCCGCCGGGTGATGGCGTCCGGCGGTGCCCTGGTCGACAGCGCCGGCTGGGTCGGTGCCGCGCGTTCGGGCTGGTCGGAGCTGCCGCTCGGGCTGCGCCGGCCGCTGCACGAGTTCCGCCGCGACTCCGGGCGCAGCGGGGTACTGCTGCTGCGCGGGCTGCCGGTGGACGAGGCCGCGCTGCCCGACACCCCGTCCGGCGCCGGTTCCGTGCAGCGTGCGGGCTCGGTCTCCGCCGCGATGCTGACGATGGTGGCCTGTGGTCTCGGCGACCCGGCCGCCTTCCGGCCGGAGAAGACCGGCGCCCTGGTCCAGGACGTGGTGCCGGTACCGGGGAAGGAGGCGTTCCAGGGGAACGCGGGCTCGGTCCTGCTGACCTTCCACAACGAGAACGCCTTCCATCCGCACCGCCCCGACTTCGTCATGCTGCTGTGCCTGCGCGCCGACCACGAGAAGGTCGCCGCACTGCGCACCGCCGGTATCCGCGGGGCGATGCCGCTGCTGAGCGAGGAGACCCGCGCGGCGCTGGCCGCACCGGAGTTCGTCACCGCGCCACCGCCGTCCTTCGGGGCGTCCGACGGCGGCACCGAACCGCACCCGGTGATCTTCGGGGCGCCCGAGGACCCGGATCTGCGGGTCGACTTCGCGGCCACCCGGCCGGTCACCGACCGGGCACGCCGGGCGCTCGACGAGCTCGGGGACGCCTTCGAGCGGACCGGGCAGAGCACGGTGCTCGCCCCGGGCGATCTGGCGATCGTGGACAACCGGGTCACCACCCACGGGCGCAGCGCCTTCCGGCCGCGCTACGACGGCCGCGACCGCTGGCTGCAGCGCACGTTCGTCCTCACCGATCTGCGCCGCTCCCGCGGATCCCGGTCCGGAGACGGTTACGTCCTTGACTGACAGCCTCCGTACCGCAACTCCCGAAAGGACCTGGAGTTCATGACCCCTGCCATCCGGATCGAGAATCTGGCGAAGAACTTCGGCAGTACGGCCGCGATCCGGGGGGTCAGCCTGGAGGTTCCGGCCGGCCGCGTGCTCGGTCTGCTGGGTCCCAACGGCGCCGGCAAGACCACGCTGGTGCGCATGGTCGCCACGCTCGTCCGACCGGACAGCGGGCGCATCCTGGTGCACGGGCACGATGTCGTGCGCGAGGCCACCCGGGTGCGCCCGCTGATCGGACTCACCGGCCAGTACGCCTCGGTGGACGAGGACATCTCGGGCTGGGAGAACCTCTATCTCATCGCCCGGCTGTTCAACCTGCGCGGGCGCAAGGCCCGCGCCCGCGCCGACGAGATGCTGGAACGCTTCAGTCTGACCGAGGCCGGCAAACGGCCCGTCGGCGGCTACTCGGGCGGGATGCGCCGGCGGCTCGACCTGGCGGCCAGCCTCACCGGCGACCCCCGCGTCCTGGTCCTCGACGAACCCACCACGGGCCTCGATCCGCACAGCCGCAACAGCCTCTGGGCGGAGGTGAACCGGCTCGCCGAGCAGGGCACCACCGTGCTCCTCACCACCCAGTACATGGAGGAGGCGGAGGCGCTGGCCGACTCCCTGGTGGTGATCGACAGCGGCCGGGTCATCGCGTCGGGCTCCACCGCCGAGCTGCGCGCCCGCCTGGGCGGCCAGATGCTCCGCATCCAGCCCGAGGAGCCCGGCGACCTGGCGCGGATCCACCAGGTCCTGGTGGCCGCGGGCCACACCGAAGCCACCGTCCTGGCGGGCGAGGGACGCCTCCAACTACCGCTGACCGGCGGCGGAAGCCAACTCACCGCGGTGGTCAGAGCCCTCGGCGAGACGGATATCCCGCTCGCCTCACTGGACACCCACATTCCGAGCCTTGACGAGGTCTTCCTCAAGCTCACCGGACCCGCGGCCAGGGAACCCGTCGCCGCTAGGAGCGCGGCATGAGTTCACTGGTACGTCACTCGCTGGCGCTGTCGCGCCGCAATCTGCGCAAGTCCCTCGCCAGTCCGGGTCAGGTCCTGGACACCGCCCTGATGCCGGTCGTCCTCTCCGTCATCTTCATCTACTCCTTCGGCGGCGCGATCGCCGGGAACAGCGCGGACTACCGGCAGTATCTGATGCCGGGAATCATGGCCCTGAACCACACCATCGTCTCCCGCACCGCGGGCATCGCGCTCAACACCGACTTCTCCTCCGGGGTGATGGACCGCTACCGGTCAATGCCCGTCGCCCGCTCCGCCGTCCTCATCGGCCGGGTCTCGGCAGACTCGGTACGGCTGCTGATCAGCCAGCTCGCGGTGTTCGCGTTCGCCCTGCTCATCGGCTTCCGCGCGGACAACGGCCTGCTGCCCACCCTCGCCGCCTTCGGTCTCCTTCTGCTGTACGGGATCGCGCTGTGCTGGGTGAACGCCTTCATCGGCCTGGCCGCCCGGAGCATCGACACGGTGCAGAGCGTGAGCACCATCGCCATGCTCCCGCTCCAGTTCGGCAGTTCGGTGTTCGTCGCGCCCGACACCATGCCCAGCTGGCTGCGGATCTTCGTCGAGCACAACCCGATGACCCTGGTCGTCGACGCGTCCCGCAACCTGATGATCGGCG
Source organism: Streptomyces sp. NPDC048637 (assembly GCF_040650675.1). Classification (NCBI taxonomy): domain Bacteria; kingdom Bacillati; phylum Actinomycetota; class Actinomycetes; order Kitasatosporales; family Streptomycetaceae; genus Streptomyces; species Streptomyces sp. NPDC048637. Next base: position 482,000 of record NZ_JBEZHQ010000002.1, on the reverse strand, counting down.
GCCCCGTCGCGGCCTCCGCCCAGGGCGCCCTGCTGTGGATCGCCGGGCTGATCGCGGTGTTTCTGCCGCTGTCGGTGTGGAAGTACCGGGCCCGGACGTGACCGGGAGCGGACGGGCGTCGTCGGTCAGCGGCCGGCGACGGCCGGTCCGCTCTTCTGGAGCATCACGGCCGGCAGCCGGATGATCGTCTCCCGGACCCATCGGACTGCTCGCAGATTCACCTGAGCCCACACCTGCACCGCCGCCCCCGAAGCCACCAACCCGAGCCGAACTCGAACGAAGGGTTAAGGAACTGGAGAAGGAGAACGAACGTCTTCGCACTAAGCGCGGCGGCTGAATGTACTCGCGCGACGGCGCCCGGTCCGTAGAACCCCATGGCCCTCCCCGCCCTGCCTCAGGACAGCAGGGGAACATGGCCACGGGCCCAGAGCCGGTCAGGATGGAAGGGCCACGTCCAGGTACTCCTGCACCGACTCGAACAGCCCGTACGGCACGTACTCGGGGATCTCTTCGTGGGCGACCCAGGCCAGCTCGGCGAGTTCCTCGGTGTCCGCGACGTGGGCGGTACCGCCCAACACGGCGCACGCGGTGTACGACATCAGCCGGCCCGTCTTCGGGTGTACCCGCTCGCCGAGCAGCTTCACCGCCGCCACGATCAGCCCGGTCTCCTCCCGGGTCTCCCGCACAGCGGCGTCCTCGCGGGCCTCGCCGGGCTCGACCTCTCCGGCCGGAAACTGCCAGGAGAGTTGTCCCTCGCTGACACGGCGGCGCACCATCAGTACACGCCCCTCGTTCACCACAATGGCTGCGGCGATGCCCGGACGCTCGTCCGTGTTCTGGTGCGTCACGTCTGCTCCTCCAGGACGGCCAGGGTGGGTAGGAAGATCGTATCGACGGGGATGAAGCGGGGCACCGTCTTTCTGGGTACCCACATGACGTCGATGTTCTCGGCCGCGTCGCTGTTGGTGGCCTCGCCAGCCAGGTACTCGCACAGGAAGTACTCGCACAACACGCCGGTGACGGGATGGAGCCTGTCCCCGAGGTGCTGCCGGACCGCGCAGTGGACACCCGTCTCATCCAAGGTCTCCCGCACAGTGGTGCTCTCCGCCTTCCCTCCCGGCTTGATGACACCGGCCGGGAACTGCCACGTAATCCCAGCAGCGTCGTCATCTCGTCGGCACACCAGGAGGACGTCGCCTTCGCGGACGACCACCGCGATGGCCACCCGCAGCGCCTGTGCGCCGGGGGGCGGCGAGTCCGCTGGGACCCGTTCCTTCGCCAGTAGGAGGGCGAAGCGCTGTCGCGCAGCCGGAGGAGCCTGCTCATGAGCTGTGTCGAGAAGCTGTTGCATCTCTCTGCGGGGCACAACGGAGGCGTCGGAGTGCCAGGCGGCCACCGTCCTCACGGCGATGCCCAGGCGGGCGGCGAACTGTTCGTTGCCGAGCCGTAGGGCGGACTGCAGCAGGCAGGCGTACCGGCCGCTCCAGCGCTCGATCACGTCCATAAGAACTGCCCCTCGTCGCTGCCCCGGTGCAGGAATCCGCGCGCCGAAAGTGCACTCCCACTGCACTGGCACTTCATGGTCGCGCGAGAAGAGCCTCGGGAGAATCGGAGTCACCAGGGGCCAAGCAAGCACCCGCCGAACGCTCAGTCCCTGGGAGACATAGGAGAGGCGCGAATGCGCCGGACGACCACAGGGAGATTCTAGGTGCCTATCCCGAGCGGATAACGGAGACAGAGAAATTGGCCGAATCAGTCCTCTTGATCGGTTGATCGACCACACCAACCAGCGTTCACCCGTCCGTGGCATTGCCCGCCCGCCCGAACCGCCCTGCCGACGCCGGTAACCTCAGCAGCTACGGCTGATAGGCCGTCATGTTCGTTTGCTAGCAAGGCGAAAGGGAGCCAATGCCCGAGGTTCAGGCACACAATGTCGAGCGCACGCTCGTCCTGCTCAAGCCCGATGCGCTGGCGCGTGGCCTGGCAGGAAGAATCATCACGCGGTTCGAGGACGCCGCGCTGAAGATCGTCGGCACGAAGATGAAGTGGATGGACGAGGAGTTCACCCGTCGGCACTACTTCGACCTTGAGGAGCGGCTGGGTTCGGAGGTCTACAACGTCACGTCGACGTTCATGCAGCAGGGGCCGGTCATCGCCCTGGTGCTGGAGGGCTTCGATGCCATCGCTACCGTCCGCAAGATCGTCGGCAGCACCTACCCGAACCAGGCTCCGGCCGGCACGGTGCGAGGCGATCTCTCGCACTACAGCGCCGCGGCCAGCATCGCCTCGGGCAAGGCGGTCGCCAACCTCGTGCACGCCTCTGGCAACGCAGAGGAGGCCAAGCAGGAGGTGGAGCTGTGGTTCGACAAGGACGAACTGCAGGACTACAAGACGCTGGCCGAGATCTACACGTACTAGCAGCGGGTCACGGCGTCACTGCGGGGACGCCGGGGCGTTGATCACGACTGGGGCACGACCGTTTGATCCGAGAGGGCACCATGACCAACCAGACCCGCCTGGCCTCCACCGACGAGCTGGAATCGATCTTCCAGCGTGAGCTGGCGATCGACCGGTGGGCAGCCACCGAGACCGCGTACGCCCTGGCAGTGCGCCACCGAGACCTGGGCGACTGGCCCGCGTCACAGGAGTGGGCCCAGCAGTGCCTGCGTTTGCTGGAGGGCTTCCCTAGCGAGACGGAGGAGCAGGTCGCCACCGGCCGCACGTCGGTGGGAGGCGTTCAGCTGCCGACCTACCTGCACTCGAGAGTTGTCGAGAAGCGCTTCGGCACGCTCGGCTGACACCCACAGATCCACTGGGGTGATGCGGCAGGCCCCCCGTATCGGCCGCATCACCCCTGCTTGACCACCAACCCCATAGCGATCACCCCACCGGACAGGCCCCTCGCGGCAGGGTCCGGCTAACTTCGCCATGCCTGAAACGAGGAGGCAACAGCCCCGTGGCCGTCGAGATCGAGATGCGCGCCCGTTTTACCAAGGAGGCCCACGACCAGCTCGTCACCCGCCTGAAGGCGGACGGGGAGGATCTGGGCCCCGACGACAAGCACATCTACTTCTACGTGCTCCCCGACCAGCTCCTGAAGGTCACCGACAACACCGCTGCCGGCACCGCCAAGATCACACTCAAGGGGAGCAAGATCGGGCAGGGGGCGGCCTTCGCGGAGACCGAGTTCGCCATCGCACCCGCTGACGTCCCCGCCGCGGTGAAGGTGGTCAATGCCCTCGGGTTCGAGGCGGCGATGCACGAGGCGTTCAACTTCCGTCACAACTTCCGCTTCGACGGTGTCGAGATCGCGGTCAAGTGGAGTGAGGCGTGGGGCTACCACGCCGAGTTCGAGGTCTTGTTGGAGGACGGCGCATCGGACGCCGCCCGCGCCGAGGCAGAGGCCAAGATCACGGACATCGCCACGGCGTTCGGCGTGACCTTGATGACGGAGCAAGAGCTGGCCGACTTCACGGCCGCCTTCGAGGCCGCTGAGAAGGAACGCAAGGAGCGCGAGCAGCAGGCCGCGCCGATCCGGTAGGGAGCAATCACCGCGGAGACCACCAAGGGGGTGGGCACGAGTGAGCACGACCCCGTTAGCCGCAAGTCTGATCGACCTGGCTGCCCGACAGCAGCTCCCGCTCCACCAGCACATGGACCACGCCACGATCGCGTGGATCAGCCAGCACAGGCCCGAACTTCCGCAGACGCCGGTGCCGGTCTTGCGCTTGCAGTCGAAGGAACTGCTCGCGCATGGCGGACTGCCCACCCGGTGGTGGGCCGACCCGCGCCTGTACACGTCGCTCCACGGTGTCCGGCACGCCGTGAGGACGGCGGCGCTCGCCGCCGTCCTCGCCGAGGCGAACGACCTCGATGACGCCGACGCCGCCACAGCGACCCTCGCCGCCGCCGTACACGACTGCCAGCGGCGCCACGACAAGGATGACCACGGACATGGCGCCCGCGCGGCCATCTGGCTCGCCGCCAACGCCGACACCGTATGGGGCCACTTCAACCTCACCGCCACACCACGGAGCATCGTGCAGGCTGCCACCGCCATCCGTCTGCACGACATCCCGTACGAGGCGTTCACCTCAAACGACAAGACCGACCATGCCCGGGCCGAGCGCATCACCGACGTGGTCAAGGCCGCCGATGCCCTGGACCGCTACCGCCTGCCAAAGCTGAAGTGGTGGCCGGACGCCCGGTACGTTCACGAGCCCGCCTTCGACCAAATGCGCAGCCTCGCCTTCGACCTGGTGCTGATCTCGGAGCGGGCCTACCTCGCCGGGGCCGACGGCACCGCAGCCGTACGCTACGCGCTCGCCGAGAAGGGCCTGGTCTGATCATGGACTTCCTCGACGCCTACCACCTGTGGGCCGACGCCCACGCCTTCTTCGACTCCACCCTCATCCCCAGCCCCGCCGCCCAGACCGACCCCCTTGCCACCCAGGCCGCGGGCTGGGACAGACGGCTCGCCGAGGAGACCCCGAACGGCCACTTGCTTCGACAGAATGCCCTCTTCGAGGCGCTGAGCGGCAGCGGCAAGCTGCACCTGCTGCACGTCACCCACGCCCTGGAGGAGATCAGCCGGCAGGGCGTGCTCTACCCATCGGGTGGCTGCCTCGTAGGAAGCATCTACTGTGCGCCGCTCACCGCGACCGACCAGGGCTTCCGCATGCACAATCTCGGCGCCTACGTCCTGACCAAGGAAGCGCCGACCTTCCTGGCCAAGCTCGGCGTCACCGATCGCGTCCCCACCCCGCTGATCTTCGAAATCGACACCCCGCCGCAGGCGTACCGCGGTCTAGCTGGCGTGGACTACCTGCGGCTGGGCCTTATCCACCTGCAGATCTACAGCCACCTCGAATACCTGCTGAGCAAGAACGAACGGCACCAGCTACGCGAGACCGTCGTCAGCCGGGTCAAGAACTCGGCCGCGTTCCTCGCCACCGCTGCCGCCGTCGCCTACCAGGGCATCCAAGTCGGCGCCGAGCCGTTCCTCAAGCTGCTCGACGAGACGATCCCCCGCCTCCCGATCCTCGGCTACCTGTACTTCGAAGCGGTCGCCGAGTACCTGATGCTCCACTCGACTTCCCACCACACCCGGCGCCTGGCCGAACTGGGCGAGCTGAACAATTGGCTGTACAAGGAGATGCTGTTCGCCTCCTTCCCCGCCATGGCCGGCAAGTTCGACCTCGCAAGGTTCCGTTCCTGCCCGATGCAGCTGGCCGCGCTTATCCACCGAGTCGACCCGACCATCGACACCAGCCATGCGAACGCTTACCTGGTCGAGCGGATTAGCTACCTCGTCGCCGCCCGCCTCTTCGCACCCGGCGATGCCCCCGAAGCCTGGCACCACACGCGCTGGGAGTTCGACTCCCTGGCTACCCAGCTCGGACCGCTCCTGGGCCACCTCATCCACCGGGAGCTGCGCACCTTCGGCCGTTACCCCGACTTCTACTTCTACTTCGACCAGTACAAGGCGCTGCAAGCCTGGAACTACTGGAACCATATGGACATCGTCGCCCCGTTCAACGGCACGATGCCCAAGGGGGAGATCGGCATCAACCCTGCCTACCCCAACCTCGACTACCGCGTCTGGCGCGCAAAGCAGGACGATGCCGGCCACCTCCATCCGGCCGAAGAGCTCTCGCTGACCATGGCCCCGCGGCTGGTGGACATCAAGTACACCCTGATGCGCAACAACCAGTGGACCGCCCCCGCGCCCAGCGTCGCCTGATCATCGTCGCCGCCATCCGCGGCCGCACCCCACCCTGAGCAACCTCACACGCAGGAGACCCGTGATGAGCCCCTCCGGCATGCCCTCCGTCGACCTCCTTGGCGAGCAGATCAACGCTGTCCTCGCCGACCCCGCCACCACCCACGGCCTCGCCCGCACGCTCCGGGCCGCCGCCAAGGAGATCGAACTCCACCGCTACCACCACGCCAGCCGACGCGCCTGGCCCAACGGCCGGATCGACGACAAGCCCGCCAAGGTCCAGATCGGCGGCGGGGCCCACCGCGTCGACGGCTTCTTCAACATCGACCTCGTCCCGCCGGCCGACCTCCTCTGGGACATCCGCGAGGGCATCCCCCTCCAGGACGACAGCACCGACGAGATCTTCTCCGAGCACTTCCTGGAGCACATCGACTACCCGCACTCGGCAAAGCACTACGTCCGCGAGGCCCACCGCGTCCTCGTGCCCGGTGGCCGGATCATCACCGGCGTTCCCGACGCCGCCTTCGCTCTGAACCAGTACCCCGGCCACCTGAACGTCACCGATGAGACGATCGAGCGCTGGTACGCCAAGCGTGACTGCCGCTGCGACATCAACACGCGGCTCGACCTCGTGAACCTCGTCTTCCGCGACCAGGACGACGACCCCACGTACACCCCGCACCTGTGGGCGTACGACCACGAGAAGCTCGTCCAGCTGTTTACCGAGGTCGGTTTTACCACCGTCGAGCCGTGGACCTTCGACCCCGCCATGGCCAACCCGAAGCGCCGCTGGGGCAGCGTCTACGTCGTCGCCACGAAGTAGTCCCTCAATCAGCCCGTCATCCCGCCACGACGCCAGGCACCCGCCCGGCCACGCCGCCGAGGGAGCCACCCGCATGAGCCAGGTCCCCCCGTCCATCAGCGAACTTACCCTCAGTGCCACTCCCAACGCCGTCGCCTGGGCACGCCGCCACACCGTCGACATCCTCCAGCGCTGGCACTTCCCCGCCCAGGGCATCGAGGTCGCCCGACTCCTCATCTCAGAGCTGGCCACCAACGCGATCCAGCACGCCCGCCCGGCGGCACAGTCCGCCACCACGAGCGTCGAATCCGTTTCCACCGGCACGATCGTTCTCAGGCTCTGGCCCACTAACTGTGGCGTCCTTATCTCAATCAGCGACCACGATCCTCGGCCACCAACGCCCCGTGCCAGCGACAGCAACGCAACCGGAGGCCGCGGACTGCTCCTCACCGAGGCCATGGCCAACCGCTGGGGCTACTACCCGACCCAGGTGCACCCGGGAAAGATCGTCTGGGCCGAAGTGCCCACCCACCCGACGGCGGCACTCAGCGAACCTGGTGTCGGCAGTCCGGAGATCACCCCGCTCATGATGGGGCAGGTACTCACAGCGCTTCGCGATCTGTAGCCGCACCGCTTGACTACCCTCGGGGCGCTCCGATGCCCATGGCGAGGAGCGGCAGCGCAGCAGAGGCCGCACCGTGCGGGCCAGGGACGGCACCGGCTGCGGTGCGGTGGAGAAGAGATGGTTCGGGTGCCCTGACGGCGGAAGCAGGCGAGGGCCTCGGGGCGGGCCGGTGCCCGCCGTTCGCTGTGACGGCAACGCCTGGTCTGACATCGCCCCACTGGGACTACGCATCGCGGTGCGGCCTCAGCCGGGCCGTTTTCCTGAATCCGGATGCCGGCAGAGCTCTACCACACGCGGAAAACCCCAGCTCAGCAAGCGAAATGGCTTCAATAGCGCACTGAAACCCGAGGTTCTTAGCCTCCCGTCGGTGATGTGCCGCGTTTCTGCTGATGCACAAGGAGTTCCCCGATGAGTGGTCCGAAGGCCCAGGCGCAGTGGCAGGGATGGGAGCGGCCGTTCGCCGCGCTGACGCTTCCCGAGCTCTTCGAGGACCAGGTTCGGCGTACTCCTGACGCCCCGGCCCTCGGCTGTGGTGACGAGCAGCTCACCTACCGGGAGGTGAACGCCCGCGCCAACCGGCTGGCCCGGCTGCTGACGGAGCGGGGTGTGGGCCCCGAGCGGATCGTGGCGGTCCTGGTGCCCCGCTCCCTCGATCTCGTGGTGTCACTGCTGGCGGTGGCGAAGACCGGTGCCGCCTATCTGCCGATGGACACCGACTACCCGGCGGACCGCGTCGCCTTCATGCTGTCCGACGCCCGCCCGGCCTGCCTGCTCACCACGGCCGCGGCCGGTGCGGCGGCGGAGGGCTTCGACGGGCGGGCCGTGCTGCTGGACGACCCCGCCGTGGCGCAGGCGCTGTCCCGGGCCGCGGAGACGGACCTCGGTGACGGGGAGCGAATATCGCCGCTGCGTCCGGAGCACCCCGCCTACGTCATCTACACCTCGGGCTCCACCGGCGTGCCCAAGGCGGTGATGATCGAGCACCGTGCGCTCGCCGACTATCTCGGCTGGTCGCGGCGGACGTACCCGAGCGCCCGCGGCACCTCGCTGTGGCACTCGTCGGTGTCCTTCGACATGACCGTCACCTCGCTGTGGGTGCCGCTGGTCACCGGCGGCCGGGTGCTGGCGGGCCCGCTGGAGGAGGACGCGTTCGGCGGAGCGCCGGAGTGCACCTTCCTCAAGGCCACCCCCAGCCATCTGCCGCTGCTCGATGTGCTCCCGGCGGGCTTCTCCCCCACGGAGGAGCTGATGCTGGGCGGTGAGGCGCTGATCGGTTCCGTGCTGGACGGGTGGCGGCGGCGTCACCCGGCGGCCACGGTGCTGAATGTGTACGGGCCGACCGAAGTGACCGTCAACGCGGCCGAGTTCCGGCTGGAGCCCGGTGAGCCGACCCCTGACGGTGTGCTGCCGCTGGGCCGGCTGATGGACAACGCGCGCGGTTATGTCCTCGACGCCGCTCTGCAGCCGGTCGGTGAGGGCGTCGCGGGTGAGCTCTACATCGCCGGACCGGGGCTGGCGCGGGGTTATCTGGGGCGGCCGGGCCTGACGTCGGAGCGGTTCGTCGCCGATCCGTACGGAGCGCCGGGCAGCCGGATGTACCGCACGGGCGACCTGGCGCGCTGGCGGGCCGACGGCCAGCTGGAGTTCCTCGGCCGGACCGACCACCAGGTGAAGGTGCGCGGGCACCGGGTGGAGCTGGGGGAGATCGAGGCGGTGCTGATGCGGCACCCGCGGGTCTCCCGGACCGTGGTGCTGGTCCGCGAGGACCGCGAGGGCGACCAGCGGATCGTCGCCTATGTGACGGGGGTGGGGGATGCGGAAGCGCCCGACCCGGCGGCGCTGCGGGAGCTGGTCGGGGCATCGCTGCCCGACTACATGGTCCCCTCGGCCGTGGTCGTGCTGGAACAGTGGCCGCTGACGCCCAACGGCAAGGTCGACCGCGCCCAACTGCCCGCTCCCGACTACGCCTCCCACACGGAGAGCGGCGGACGGGCGCCCCGCAACTCCGCCGAGGAAACCCTCATCACGCTCTTCGCCGAGGTCCTGGGCCTGCCCGCCGTCACCATCGACGACGACTTCTTCCACCTCGGCGGGCACTCCCTGCTCGCCACCCGCCTCATCAGCCGTATCCGCACCACCCTGCACGCCGAAATCCCGCTCCGCGCGCTCTTCGAGCACCCCACCGTCGCCGGACTCGCGCCCCAGCTCGCCGGCGCACACACGGCACGCAGCCCCCTCACGGCCACCACCCCGCGCCCGCCGCACCTTCCGCTCTCCCCCGCCCAGCGCCGCCTCTGGTTCGCCTACCAGCTCGAAGGCCCCAGCCCCACCTACAACATCCCCCACGCCTTCCGGCTCAGCGGCTCGCTCGACCACCCCACCCTGGCCACCGCCCTGGCCGACCTCACCGACCGGCACGAGCCGCTCCGCACCCGCATCACCGAACACGACGGCGAACCCCAGCAGACCGTCCTCCCCGCCGGTCAGGCGCGCCCCGGTCTCCCCCTCCTCGACACCACCGAGGACCAGCTCCCCCACCACCTCGCCGAACAGGCCGCCCACGCCTTCGACCTCAGCCGCGAGAACCCGTTCCGCGCGGCCCTCTTCCGCCTGGGCGAGCACGAGCACGTCCTGCTGCTCCTCACCCATCACATCGCCAGCGACGGCTGGTCCACGGCGCCCCTTCTCAAGGACCTCGCCACCGCCTACACCGCGCGCCACGACGGCACGGCACCCACCTGGCAGCCCCTCACCGTCCAGTACGCCGACTACACCCTTTGGCAGCAGGAGATACTGGGCTCCGAAGACGACCCCGCGAGTCTCGCGAGTCAGCAACTCGACTTCTGGCGTGAGCAGTTGACGGGTCTGCCGGAGCTGCTGGAGCTGCCGCTCGACCGGCCCCGTCCCGCTGTCGCCGGCCATCGCGGCGCGAGCGTGCGCTTCGCCCTGGACGACGAGCTGCACCAGGGTGTGGCGCGGCTGGCACGGCAGTGTGATGTCACCGTCTTCATGGTCTTCCAGGCCGCGGTCGCCGCGTTGCTGTCGCGCCTCGGTGCGGGCACCGACATTCCCCTGGGCACCGCCGTCGCCGGACGCACCGACGACGCCCTCGACGACCTGGTGGGCTTCTTCGTCAACACGCTGGTGCTGCGCACCGACGTCTCCGGCGACCCGAGCTTCCGCGAACTCCTCACCCGGGTACGGGAAACCGACCTGGCCGCCTACGCCCACCAGGACGTGCCCTTCGAGCGCGTCGTCGAGGCGGTCAACCCGGCGCGCACGCTCTCGCACACCCCGCTGTTCCAGACGATGCTCACCTCGCAGAACATCCCGGACCACAGCCCCGCCCCGGCCGGCCTCGACACCGCGCCCGAGGACGTGCCCCGGCGGACCGCACGGTTCGACCTGTCCTTCCACACCTGGGAGCGGAAGGCCGCCGACGGCTCATTGGCGGGGGTGGACGGTCTGCTGGAGTACGCCACCGACCTCTTCGACCGGGCCACCGCCGAGGCGCTGGCCGCCCGGCTGGTCCGGCTGCTCGGCGCGGCCATCGCCGGGCCCGACCTGCCGGTCGGGGAGCTGAATCTGCTGACCTCCGGCGAGCGGGACCGGCTGCTGCACGAGTGGCAGGGCGAGCCGCGCGAACTGTCCGGGCGGACGGTTCCGGAGCTGTTCGAGGACCGGGCCGCGCAGCTGCCGGAGGCCACCGCCGTCGTGCACGAGGGCAGTGCGCTGACCTACCGCGAGCTGAACGAGCGGGCCAACCGGCTGGCCCGGGTGCTGGCCGCGCGGGGCGTGGGGCCGGAGAGTTATGTCGCCGTGGCGATGCCGCGGTCGGTGGAGCTGGTGGTCGCGCTGCTGGCCGTGCTGAAGGCCGGTGGCGCGTATCTGCCGCTGGATCCGTCTTACCCGGCGGACCGGCTCGGCTTCATGCTGGCGGACGTGGACCCGGTGCTGGTGCTGACCGGGCGCGGGGTGATGGAGGACGTCCCGGCTCCGTGCCCGCTGCTGCGGCTCGACGAGCCCGGTACGGCCGCCGAGGTGGCGGCGCGGTCCGCCGCCGACCTCACCGACGCGGACCGCAACGGCCCGCTGTCGCTGGACAACGCCGCCTTCGTGATCTTCACCTCCGGCTCCACCGGCCGCCCCAAGGGCGTCACGGTCCAGCACCGCTCCCTCGACGGCTATCTGTCCTGGACCCGGTCCGCCTACCCCGGCGTCGCGGGCACCGCGCTGGTGCACTCGCCCGTCGCCTTCGACCTCACCGCGACCGGCCTGTTCGCGCCGCTCACCTCGGGCGGCTGTGTGCACCTGGTCGAGCTGGACGCGTCCAGCGCGGCGGCCGACGGCCAGGAGAGCCCCAGCTTCGTCAAGGCGACCCCGAGCCATCTGCCGCTGCTGATCGAGCTTCCCGACGCCTTCTCGCCCGACGAACAGCTGGTGCTCGGCGGGGAATCGCTGATGGGCGAGGTGCTGGACGAGTGGCGGGGGCGGCACCCCGGGGCGACCGTCATCAACGAGTACGGTCCGACGGAGACCACCGTCGGCTGCTCGGAGTACCGGATCGAGCCGGGGGACACCGTCCCGGCGGGTGTGGTCACCATCGGCCGGCCCGTCTGGAACACCCAGATGTTCGTGCTGGACGCGCGGCTGCAGCCCGTCCCGGTGGGCAGCCCCGGTGAGCTGTACATCGCCGGGGACCTGGTGACCCGCGGCTATCACCGGCGTCCCGGCCTGACCTCCACCCGCTTCGTCGCCAACCCCTTCGGTCCGCCCGGCAGCCGGATGTACCGGTCGGGTGACCTCGGCAGGTGGCGGGCGGACGGGCAGCTGGAGTTCATCGCCCGCGTCGACGACCAGGTCAAGCTCCGGGGCTTCCGGATCGAGCTCGGTGAGATCGAGGGCGTCATCGGCGCCCACCCCGAACTCGCCCAGGCCGCGGTGATCGTGCGGGAGGACCGGCCCGGCGACAAACGTCTGGTCGGCTACGTGGTCCCCGCCCCCGGGTGCTCCCCGGACCCGGCGGCGCTGCGCCGGTACGCCGCCCGGCAGCTGCCCGACTACATGGTGCCGGTGGCCTTCGTCCTGCTCGACGAGCTGCCGCTGACCGTCAACCGGAAGCTGGACCGCAGGGCACTGCCGGTGCCCGACTACGGCTCGGCGCGTGCCCCGGGCCGGGGTCCGCGCACCGCGCACGAGGAGATCCTGAGCGGCGCGTTCGCCGAGGTCCTGGGCCTGCCGCGGGTGGGCGTGGACGACAACTTCTTCGATCTGGGCGGCCATTCGCTGCTGGCGACCCGGCTGATCGCCGGGCTGCGCGGCACGCTGGGCGTCGAACTGTCCATCCGGGCGGTGTTCGAAACGCCCACGGTGGCGGGGCTCGCGGCCCGGCTCGCCGAGGCGGAGCGGGCCCGTCCCGCGCTGGTGGCGGCGGACCGCCCGGAGCGGGTGCCGCTGTCGTTCGCCCAGCGGCGGCTGTGGTTCATCCACCGTCTCCAGGGCTCCAGCGTCACCTACAACATCCCCACCTGGATCCGGCTGACCGGTCCGCTGGACCACGACGCGCTGCGGGCCGCGGTCGCGGACGTGGTGGCGCGGCACGAGGTGCTGCGCACCGTCTACCCGGAGGAGGCCGGTGAGCCGTATCAGCAGGTCCTGCCGGCCGGTGAGCTCACCCCGGAGGTGACCTTCGTCCCGGTGGCGGGGGAGGCGGAGCTGACCGAGGCGCTCGCGCGGGCGGCCCTGCATCCCTTCGGGCTGGTCGGTGAACTCCCGCTGCAAGTCAGGGTGTTCTCGCTGAACGAGCGGGAGCACGTACTGGCGGTGGTGATGCACCACATCGCGAGCGACGGCTGGTCCATGGCGCCGCTGGCCCGCGATCTGTCGGAGGCGTACGGCGCGCGCCTCGCGGGCGAGCGCCCGGTGCGGGCCGCGCTGCCCGTCCAGTACGCGGACTACGCGCTGTGGCAGCGGGAGCTGCTGGGATCACAGGACACCCCGGGCAGCGTGCTCTCGCAGCAGCTGGCGTTCTGGGAACGTGAGCTGGCCGGCGCTCCCGAGCTGATCGCACTGCCGCTGGACCGGCCCCGCCCCGCGGTGGCCAGTCACCACGGCGGCAGTGTGCAGCTGGAGCTGGACCCCGAGCTGCACCGTCAGCTGGTCGCGCTGGCCCGGAGTTCCGGCGCCACGCTGTTCATGGTGCTGCACGCGGCGATCGCCGCGCTGCTGTCGCGGCTCGGGGCCGGCAGTGACATCCCGGTCGGTACCGCCGTGGCGGGCCGTACGGACGAGGCGCTGGACGATCTCGTCGGGTTCTTCATCAACACGCTGGTGCTGCGCACCGATCTGTCCGGGGACCCGACGTTCCGCGAGCTGCTGGCCCGCGCGCGGAAGACCGACCTGGCGGCCTACGCCCACCAGGATGTGCCCTTCGAGCGGGTCGTCGAGGCGGTCAACCCGGACCGGGTGCTGTCCCATTCACCGCTGGTCCAGGTCGTGACGACGCTCCAGAGCTACCAGCAGGGCGCCCTGGACTTCCCCGGCGCGGAGGCGACCGCCCCGAAGGTCACCAACGAGATCGCCAAGTTCGACCTGATCTTCTTCTGGGAGGAGCGGCAGGACGCGGACCTGGTCCCGGACGGGATCGGTCTCGAAGTGAAGTACGCGACCGACCTGTTCGACCACCGGACCGTGGTGAACGTCGCGGACCGGCTGCTGCGGGTGCTGCGGGCGGCCGTCGCCGACCCGGACCGCCCGGTCGGACAGATCGAGATCCTCGCTCCGCAGGAGCGCGACCAGCTGCTCTCCGGCTGGAACGACACCACCCGCGGCGGGGCCGGGGCGACCCTGCCCGCGCTCTTCGAGGCACAGGTGGCCGGCGCTCCGGACGCCGCGGCGCTGGTCCACCGGGACGGTACCTACAGCTACGCGAAGGTGGCGGAGCGGGTGAACCGGCTGGCCCGGCTGCTGGTGCAGCAGGGCGTGGGCCCGGAGCGGGTGGTGGCGCTGGCGCTGCCGAAGTCGGCCGACCTGATCGTGGCCATGCTGGCCGTGGTCACGGCGGGCGGGGCGTATCTGCCCGTCGACCCGGAGTACCCGGCCGAGCGGATCGCCCACATGCTCGACGACTCCCGCCCCACCTGCCTGATCACCCTCACCCACACCCCCCTCCCCGAAACCGGCTGCCCCCGCCTCCTCCTGGACGACCCCACCGTCATCGCCGACCTCAACGACCAGCCCACCGCACCCCTCGGCGCCCGCGCCCACCTCCACCACCCCGCCTACGTCATCTACACCTCCGGCTCCACCGGCCGCCCCAAGGGCGTCGAGGTCACCCACGCCGGTGTGGCCGACCTGTCCGCCTCCGCGCGGGAGAACTACCTGCTCGACGGCGACAGCCGGGTGCTGCAGCTCTCCTCGCCCAGCTTCGACGCCTCGGTGATCGAGCTGGTCATGGCGCTCACCACCGGCGCCGCCCTGGTGGTCCCGGACGGGCAGCCGCTGGCCGGTGAGGCGCTGGCCGAGGTCCTGCGGGACGCACGGATCACCCACACCCTGATCCCGCCGGCCACCCTGGCGACCATCCCAGACGGTGACTTCCCGGACCTGCGCACGCTGGTGACCGGCGCCGACGCGGTGAGCGTCGAGCTGGCGGGCCGCTGGGCCACCCGGTACCGCATGATCAACTCGTACGGTCCGACCGAGTCCACCGTCGCCGCCACGATGAGCCGCCCGCTGTCCGGCGAGGGCGTCCCGCCCATCGGTGTCCCGGTCGCCAACACCCGGGTGTATGTGCTGGACGCGGGGCTGCGGCCGGTGCCGGCCGGGATCCCCGGTGAGCTGTACCTCGCCGGGCACGGCCTGGCGCGCGGCTACCGGAACCGGGCGGCGCTGACCGCGGAGCGCTTCGTGGCGAACCCGTACGGGGCGCCCGGGGAGCGGATGTACCGCACCGGGGACCTGGTGCGCTGGCGCGCCGACGGCGAGCTGGAGTACGTCGGCCGGACCGACGCCCAGGTGAAGGTGCGCGGCTTCCGCATCGAACTCGGTGAGATCGAAGCGGTGCTCGACGCCCATCCGCGGGTCAAGCAGACGGTGGCGCTGGTCCGCGAGGACAGCCCCGGCGACAAGCGCATCGTGGCCTACACCGAGCTGCTCCCGGAGCTGTCCGGCCCGCTGCCCGCCGAAGATCTGCTGGAGCAGATCTCCGGCAGCCTGCCCCGGCACATGGTGCCGTCCGCGGTCGTCGTGGTGGAGCAGTGGCCGCTGATGCCGAACGGCAAGGTCGACCGCAAGGCGCTGCCCGTTCCGGGCCGGCCGGCACCGTCCGCCGGGCACCAGGCACCGCGGACACCGCGCGAGGAGACGCTCTGCGCGCTCTATGCCGAGCTGCTCGGGCTGCCGGAGGTCGGCATCCACGACAGCTTCTTCCGGCTGGGCGGGCACTCCCTGCTGGCGACCCGGCTGATCAGCGGGGTCCGGGCCGCGCTCGGCGCCGAGGTCACCGTCCGGACGATCTTCGAGAATCCGACGGTCGCCCAGCTCGCGCAGCAGCTCGACGGCGCCCGCAAGGCGCGTCCTTCGCTCCGTTCCATGCGCCGCCGCCCGTCCTGAACCTCCGGTGGTGCAGTCCGCCCGGCCGGTCCCTTTTTGTCAGTTCCTGGAGGAGTCCGCTTTGTTCCCCATGTCGTTCGCCCAGCGCCGGCTGTGGTTCGCGTTCCAGCTGGAGGGACCCAGCCCGACGTACAACTGCCCCCTGTACGTCCGCCTGGCGGGCGAGCTGAACCGGGACGCGCTGGTGGCGGCGGTCGCGGACGTGACCGGCCGGCACGAGGTGCTGCGGACCCGGTTCGCGGAGCAGGCCGGTGAGCCCTGCCAGGTCGTACTGTCCCCCGAGGAGGGGCGCCCGGAGGTCCGGCTCGTGGAGCTGGCCGGGGAGGCGGAGCTGACCGAGGCGCTGGCCGGGCAGGCGCGGCACTGCTTCGACCTCACCACCGAGATCCCGCTGCGCGTCACGCTCTACCGGGTCTCCGAGCGGGAGCACGTACTGCTGCTGCTGATGCACCACATCGCGGCCGACGGCTGGTCGATGGGGCCGCTGGCCCGCGATCTGTCGGAGGCGTACGCCGCCCGGTGCGCGGACGCCGGGCCGGAGTGGGAGCCGCTGCCGGTCCAGTACGCCGACTACGCGCTGTGGCAGCAGGACGTCCTGGGCTCCGAGGACGACCCGGAGAGCCTGCTGTCGGAGCAACTCGGCTACTGGCAGCGTCAGTTGGCGGGCGCACCGGAACTTCTCGAACTGCCGCTGGACCACCCGCGTCCGGCGGTGGCCGGCCATCAGGGTGCGACCGTCCGCTACACCCTGGACGCCGGCCTCCACCAGCGGCTGGTGGAGCTGGCCCGCGCCTGCGACGCCACGGTCTTCATGGTCGTCCAGGCCGGACTCGCGGTGCTGCTGTCGCGGCTCGGTGCCGGCAGCGACATCCCGGTCGGTACCGCCGTGGCGGGCCGTACGGACGAGGCGCTGGACGATCTCGTCGGCTTCTTCGTCAACACCCTGGTGCTGCGCACCGATGTCTCCGGCGACCCGACCTTCCGGGAGCTGGTGGCCCGGGTCCGGGACACCGACCTGGCGGCCTACGCCCAGCAGGACGTGCCCTTCGAGCGGGTCGTGGAGGCGGTCAACCCGAGCCGGTCGCTGTCCCACACCCCGCTCTTCCAGGTGCTGCTGACCCTCCAGAGCAATGCGGACAGCACCTTCTCCCTCCCGGGCATCGAGGCCTCCTTCGGTGATGTGGCAACCGGGGTCGCCAAGACGGATCTCACCTTCTACCTGGAGGAGCGGTACACCCCGCAGCAGGCTCCGGCGGGCATGGCCGGCGAGATCCAGTACGCCGTCGACCTGTTCCGGGAGGAGAGCGCGGAGATCCTGGCACAGCGTCTGATCCGGGTGCTCGAAGCGGTGACCGCCGCCCCGGACCGCGCCGTGAGCCAGGCTCCGGTCCTCGACGCGGCCGAGCACCGGCAGCTGGTCGTGGTGCGCAACGCGACCGACCGCGCGGTCCCGCAGGCGACGATGCCGGAGCTCTTCGACACCTGGGCCGCCGGCGATCCGCAGGCGCCCGCCGTGGTGTTCGAGGACCTCGTGCTGAGTTACGCCGAGGTGGCGGAGCGGGCGAACCGGCTGGCCCGGCTGCTGGTGCAGCAGGGCGTGGGCCCGGAGCGGGTGGTGGCGCTCGCCCTGCCGCGCTCACCGGAGATGGTGGTGGCGGCGCTGGCGGTGCACAAGGCGGGCGGGGCGTATCTGCCCGTCGACCCGGAGTACCCCGCCGAGCGGATCGCCTACATGCTCGACGACGCCCGTCCCACCTGCCTGATCACCCGTACCGGCGTCCCCCTCCCCGAAACCGGCTGCCCCCGCCTCCTCCTGGACGACCCCACCGTCATCGCCGCCCTGAACGAGCAACCCGCCACACCTCTCGGCCCCCGCGCCCACCTCCAGCACCCCGCCTACGTCATCTACACCTCCGGCTCCACCGGCCGCCCCAAGGGCGTCGAGGTCACCCACGCCGGAGTGGCGTCGCTGGCGGCCACCCACGCCGAGGCCTTCGCGGTGGGGCCCCGGTCCCGGGTGCTCCAGTTCGCGTCGCTGAGCTTCGACGCGGCGGCCTGGGAACTGATCATGGCGCTCACCACCGGCGCCGCGCTGGTGGTGGCACCCGCGCCGCGGCTGGCACCCGGCGAGCCACTGGCCCGGCTGCTGGCGGAACAGCGGGTCACCCATGCCACCCTGCCGCCCGCCGCGCTCGGCGTCATGGCGCCGGACAGTCTGCCGGCCGGGATGACGCTGGTGGTGGCGGGCGAGGCCTGCGCCCCGGAGCTGGTTGGCCGCTGGTCGGCCGGGCGACGGATGGTGAACGCCTACGGCCCGACCGAGGCCACGGTCTGCGCCACCATGAGCGAGCCGCTGACGGGCGCCCAGGTGCCGCCGATCGGCGGCCCGATCCTCAATGCGCGCGTCTATGTCCTGGACGCGTCGCTGCGTCCGGTGCCCGCGGGGGTCGCGGGCGAGCTGTATGTCACGGGCCCCGGGCTCGCGCGGGGTTATCTGGGGCGTCCGGGGCTGACCTCGGAGCGGTTCGTCGCCGATCCGTACGGCGCCCCGGGCAGCCGGATGTACCGCACGGGCGACCTGGCACGGTGGCGCGCCGACGGCCAGCTGGAGTTCCTCGGCCGCACCGACCACCAGGTCAAGATCCGGGGCTTCCGCATCGAACTCGGCGAGATCGAGGCGGCGCTCAGCGCCACCGGGCTGGTGGCCGAGGCGCTGGTCACAGTGCATGACGCGGCTGCCACCGGGCGCCGGCTGGTGGCCTATGTGACGGGTGCGGGGGATACGGAAGCGCCCGACCCGGCGGCGCTGCGGGAGCTGGTCGGGGCAGCACTGCCCGACTACATGGTCCCCTCGGCCGTGGTTGTCCTGGAGCAGTGGCCGCTGACGCCCAACGGCAAGGTCGACCGCGCCCAACTGCCCGCTCCCGACTACGCCTCCCACGCGGAGAGCGGCGGACGGGCCCCGCGCAACGCCACCGAGGAAACCCTCAGCACCCTCTTCGCCGAGGTCCTGGGCCTGCCCGCCGTCACCATCGACGACAGCTTCTTCCACCTCGGCGGGCACTCCCTCCTCGCCACCCGCCTCATCAGCCGCATCCGCGCCGTCCTGCACGCCGAGATCCCGCTCCGCGCGCTCTTCGAGCACCCCACCGTCGCGGAACTCGCCCCCCAGCTCACCACCGCACACACGGCCCGCACCCCCCTCACCGCCACCACCCCCCGCCCCGCACACCTCCCGCTCTCCCCCGCCCAGCGCCGCCTCTGGTTCGCCTACCAGCTCGAAGGCCCCAGCCCCACCTACAACATCCCCCACGCCCTGCGCCTGACCGGGCCGCTCGACCACACCACCCTCACCCAGGCCCTCGCCGACCTCACCGACCGGCACGAGACCCTGCGCACCCGCATCACCGAGCACGACGGGGAGCCCCGGCAGACCGTCGTCCCCGCCGAGCAGGCACGCCCCGAACTCCCCCTCGTCCCCACCACCGAGGACCAACTCCCCCACCACCTGGCCGAACAGGCCACCCACGCCTTCGACCTCACCCACGAGAACCCGCTCCGCGCCACCCTCTACCGCCTGGGCGACCAGGACCACGTCCTGCTGCTCCTCCTGCACCACATCGCGGGCGACGGCTGGTCGATCGCCCCGCTCCTCAACGACCTGTCCACCGCCTACCGCGCGCGCCACCAGGGCACCGCCCCCACCTGGCAGCCCCTCACCGTCCAGTACGCCGACTACACCCTCTGGCAGCAGGAGATCCTAGGCTCCGAAGACGACCCGGAGAGCCTGATATCAGGCCAACTGGACTACTGGCGTGAGCAGTTGGAGGGCGCTCCGGGGCTTCTGGAGCTGCCGCTGGACCACCCCCGCCCCGCCGTCGCCTCCCACCGGGGCAGCACGGTCGAGCTGGCCGTCGACGCTGAGGTCCACCAGGGGCTGGTCGCGCTCGCGCAGGCCACGGACTCCACGCTGTTCATGGTGGTGCACACGGCGGTCGCCGCCCTGCTGTCGCGGCTCGGTGCGGGCACCGACATCCCCCTGGGCACCGCCGTCGCCGGACGCACCGACGACGCCCTCGACGACCTCGTCGGCCTGTTCATCAACACCCTGGTGCTGCGCACCGACGTCTCCGGCGACCCGACCTTCCGCGAACTTCTCGCCCGGGTAAGGGAAACCGATCTGGCCGCCTACGCCCACCAGGACGTGCCCTTCGAGCGCGTCGTCGAGGCCGCGCAGGTCTCCCGGGTGCTCTCGCACATCCCGCTGGCCCAGGTGATGCTGCACCTCCAGAACAATGCGGACGCGCCGATCGGCCTGCACGACGACGTGCGGATGGTGACCGAGCCGACCACGCTGGAGGCGGCCAAGTCCGATCTGTCCTTCGGCCTGCGCGAACGGTTCACCGAGGCCGGTGAACCCGCGGGCCTGACCGGCTCCCTGGAGTATGCCGAGGATCTCTTCACGCGTGAGGGGGCGCGGGCCCTCACCGAGCGGCTGGTACGGATGCTGACGGCCGCCGCGGCCGCACCGGACCGCGCCGTGAGCGAGGCCGACCTGCTGGCGCCCGGCGAGCGGCACCGGCTGCTGGTGGAGTGGAACGGCGACGCCGGCGAGGCGCCCCCGGCGTCGCTTCCGCAGCTGTTCGAGGCCCAGGTGGCACGTACCCCCGACGCCGTGGCCGTGGTGTACGAGGGGGCGTCGCTGACGTACCGCGAGCTCAACGCGCGGGCGAACCGTTTGGCCCGGCTGCTGGTGGCGCACGGTGCCGGCCCGGAGCGCTTTGTGGCGCTCGCGCTGCCGCGCACCGCCGACCTGGTTGTGGCGCTGCTGGCGGTGGTGAAGTCCGGGGCGGCATATGTGCCGTTGGACCCGTCCTACCCGGCGGACCGGACCTCCTACATGCTCGCCGACGCCCGCCCCGAGCTGCTGCTGAGCACCGCCGGGTCCGCGGCCGGACTGCCGGACGCCCGGCCCCGGACCCTGCTGCTGGACGACCCCGGCACCGTCCGGGCGCTGACGGAGTACGACGCGGGCGACCTGACCGACGAGGACCGCGGCGGCCCCCTGTCGCCGTCGAACGCCGCATATGTCATCTACACCTCGGGCTCGACCGGCCGCCCCAAGGGCGTCGTCGTACCGCACCGCAATGTCGCGCGGCTGTTCGCGGCGACCGAGGAGTGGTTCGCCTTCGGCCCGGACGACGTGTGGACGCTGTTCCACTCGTACGCCTTCGACTTCTCCGTGTGGGAGCTGTGGGGGCCGCTGCTGTACGGCGGCCGGCTGGTCGTGGTGCCGTACGCGGTGAGCCGTTCCCCGGAGGACTTCCTGCGGCTGCTGGCCGACGAGCGGGTGACGGTCCTCAACCAGACGCCGTCGGCGTTCTACCAGCTGATGCAGGCCGACGCGGAACATCCCGACCTCGGTGCCCAACTGGCGCTGCGCCGCGTCGTGTTCGGCGGCGAGGCGCTGGATCTGGGCCGGATGGCCGAGTGGTACCGCCGCCACGGGGACACCGCTCCGGTCCTGGTCAACATGTACGGGATCACCGAGACCACCGTGCACGTCAGCCATCTGCCGCTGGACGAGCGGGCGGTGGCCGGCCAGACGCGGAGCCTGATCGGCCAGGGCATCCCAGATCTGCGGGTCTACGTGCTGGGCGACCGGCTGGAGCTGCTGCCGCCCAACGTGCCAGGTGAGATGTATGTGGCGGGCGCCGGACCGGCCCGCGGCTATCTGCACCAGCCCGCCCTCAGCGCCGGACGGTTCGTGGCCGACCCGTTCGGCCCGCCGGGCTCCCGGATGTACCGCACCGGTGACGTGGCGCGCTGGACGGCCGACGGGCAGCTCGAATATCTCGGCCGGGCCGACGACCAGGTGAAGGTGCGCGGCTTCCGCATCGAACTCGGCGAGATCGAGGCGGCGTTCGAGTCCCACGCGGCGGTGGCGCAGGCCAGGGTCATCGTCCGGGAGGACGGGCCCGGTGAGAAGCGGCTGGTCGCCTACGCGGTCCCGGAGGCCGGGTCCGGCCCGCTCCCCGCCGCGGGCGTGCTGCGGGCGCATGTGTCCGGCGCGCTGCCGGACTACATGGTCCCGGCCGCCGTCGTAGCCCTGGACGCCCTGCCGCTGACCGCCAACGGCAAGCTCGACCACAAGGCGCTGCCCGCGCCCGAGTACACCGGCAGCACCGGCGGGCGGGCCCCGCGCACCGCCCGCGAGGAGACCCTGTGCCGGGTCTTCGCGGAGGTGCTCACCGTCGCGCACGTCGGCATCGACGACAGCTTCTTCGAGCTCGGCGGGGACAGCATCAGCTCCATCCGGCTGGTCTCCCAGGCCCGTGCCGCGGGTCTGGACGTGACGGTCCGGCAGGTCTTCCAGTGCCGTACGGTCGCCGCGCTCGCCGCCGTCGCCACGGAGATCACCGGGGACACCGCGCCGCGCCCGGCGGACGACGGGGTGGGCGACTTCCCCCTGACGCCGATCATGCACTGGCTGTACGCGCAGGACGGGCCCACGGCGGGCTTCAACCAGTCGGTGACGGTCCGGGTCCCGGCCGGGCTCGGGGAGCAGCGGCTCACCGACGCGGTACAGAGCTGGCTCGACCACCACGCGATGCTGCGGCTGCGGATGGCACGGACCGAGGACGGCTCGCCCCGGCCGGTGACCGGCCCGCCCGGGTCCGTCCCCGCGGACTCCGTCGTGCGCCGGGTGGAGATCGCCGGACTGCCGGACGGCGAACGGGACCTGGCACTCACCGAGCACGGGGAGAAGGCCCGGCTGCGGCTCTCCCCGCACGACGGGTCCGTGGTCCAGCTCGTCTGGTACGACGCCGGGGACGCGGCACCGGGACTGCTCCAGATCCTGATCCACCACCTCGCGGTGGACGGCGTCTCCTGGCGCATCCTGCTGCCGGATCTGCGGACGGCCTGGGAGGCCGCGGCGGACGGCCGGACGCCGGCGTTCCCCGAGGTGCGCACCTCGTTCCGCCAGTGGGCACAGCGGCTGGCCGAGAGCGCGCAGGAGCCCCGGTGGGAGGACGGCCTGGCGCGGTGGACGTCGGTCCTGGGCGATCCGTCGGCCGCCGGCACACTGCCCGGCGTACGGCCGCTGGACCCCCGGACCGACACCGCGGAGACCGTGCGGCATCTGACGCTCAGCCTGCCGTCTGCACGCCTCGAACCGCTGCTGACGACGGTCCCGGCGTCCTTCCACGCGAACGTGAACGATGTGCTGCTGACCGGCTTCGCCCTCGCCGTCCTGGAGTGGCGCCGCCGGCGGGGGGACCGCTCGGCCACGGGTGTCCTGGTCGACCTGGAGGGCCACGGCCGCGAGGACATCCTGGAAGGCGCGGACCTGTCCGCCACCGTCGGCTGGTTCACCAGTCTCTACCCGGCGCTGCTGGCCCCCGCGGCCCTCGACTGGGCGGAGCTGCGGGCGGGCGGCCCCGGCGTGGGAGCCGCGCTGAAGGCCGTCAAGGAGCAGCTGCGCGCGTTGCCCGGCAACGGCGTCTCGTACGGCATGCTCCGCCACCTCAACCCGCGTACCGCACCACTACTCGCCCAACTCCCCACCCCACAGCTCGGGTTCAACTACCTGGGCCGGTTCACGGCGGCGGGCGACGCCGGCGGCGGGCTGTGGACCATGGCGAGCGGTCTGCCCTCCCCCGCCCCGCGCGACACCGGGGCCGCGGCGCCGCACGCGCTGGAGGTCAACGCGATCACCGAGGACCTGCCCGGCGGCCCGCGGCTGAACGCCACCTGGTCCTGGCCGGCCGGCCTCCTCCCGGAGCCGGACGTGCAAGAACTCGCCGAGCTCTGGTTCGAGGCGCTGGACGCCCTGGTCGTCCACACCGCCGGCGCCGAAACCGGCGGCCACACACCCTCCGATCTCTCCCTCGGGCTCTCCCAGGACGAGATCGACGCACTTGAAGCAGAACTGGGGATGCTCTGATGAAAAAGCAGTCCGCGCTGGAAGACGTCCTTCCGCTGACGCCTCTCCAGGAAGGCATGTTCTTCCACTCCTGGTACGACGACGAGGCGGTCGACGTCTACGGCGTCCAGATGGTCCTCGCCCTGGAGGGACCGCTGCGCCCGGACCTGCTCAAGGCATCGGTGGCGGCGCTCCTGAAGCGGCACCCCAACCTGCGGGCGGGCTTCCGGCAGCGGGCCAACGGGCAGCCGTTCCAGGTGATCCACCGCGAGGTGCCGCTGCCCTGGGAGGAGCTCGACCTGGCGGCCCACGACGACGCCCCGCAACGGCTGGCGGAGTTCCTCACCGCCGACCGGGCCCGTCGTTTCCCGCTCGACCGTCCGCCGCTGATGCGCTTCACCCTGGTGCGGCTCGGGCCGGACCGGCACCGGCTGGTGGTCTCCAACCATCATCTGCTGCTGGACGGCTGGTCCACCCCGGTCCTCGTACGGGAGCTGTTCACCCTCTACGAGCACGGGGGCGACGACCGCGCCCTGCCGCCGGTCGTGCCGCACCGGAACTACTTCAGCTGGCTGGCCGCCCAGGACGACGCCGGCTGCGAGCGGGCGTGGCAGCAGGCGCTCGACGCCCTGCCCGGTCCCTCGCTGGTGGCGCCCGCCGACCCCGGCCGGGCGCCCGTCGCACCGGAGCGGGTGGTGGCCGCGTTCCCCGAGGGGTTCGGCGGTGAGCTCGACCGGTTCGCCCGGCAGCGCGGGCTGACCGTGAACACCCTGGTCCAGGGCGCCTGGGCGGTGGTCCTCGGCCGGCTCACCGGCCGCGACGACGTGGTCTTCGGGACCCTGGTCTCCGGCCGCCCGCCGGAGATCGCCGGGATCGAGACGATGGTCGGGATGTTCATCAACACCGTCCCGGTCCGGGTACGGCTCGCCCCGGGCGCCCCGGTGGCGGACAACCTCGAACGGCTCCAGGACGAACAGACCGCGCTGCTCAGCCGGCACCACCTCAGCCTCGCGCGGATCCAGCGGCTGGCCGGGACCGGCGATCTCTTCGACACCTTCATGGTGTTCGAGAACTTCCCCGGGGACGACGGCACCCGGCCCTCGTACGCGGGCGTGCGGGTCGATGTCGTCGAGGGCTATGACTCCGCGCACTACCCGCTGCGGGTGGTCGCCGGTCTCACCGGGCAGCGGCTGCAGATCGAGCTCGAATACCGTCCCGACCTCTTCGACCGGGACGAGGCCGAGGCCGTACTCGGCGCGCTGGAAGGGGTGCTGGGCCAGATCCTCGCCGGTCCCGGCCACCCCGTGGCCGACCTCGCATGCCCGCTGCCGGCCGCGTTCCGCCGGCTGGACGCCGGCGCCCCGGCTCCGGAGACCGGCACCGCCGGCGAGGCCGAGGTGCTGCCCCCGGTCGCCAGGACGGCGTACTCGGCCACCGAGGAAATCCTCCGCGGTCTCTTCGAGAGCGTGCTGGGCCGCCCGTGCCCGGGTGTCGACGACAGCTTCTTCACGCTGGGCGGGCAGTCGCTCACCGCGATCCGCCTGCTCAGCCGGATCCGCGCGGCCTTCGGCGTGGAGCTGCCGGTGCGGTCCGTCTTCGAGTCGCCGACCGTGGCCGGGCTGGCCGCGCGGCTGGCGCAGGCGGACACCACGCGCCCGGCCCTGGTGCGGGCCGCGCGCCCGGAGCGGCTGCCGATGTCGTACGCCCAGCGCGGTCTGTGGTTCGCCTTCCAGCTGGAGGGCACGAGCCCGACGTACAACATCCCGCTGCCGCTGCGCCTTCGCGGCGCGCTGGACCGGGACGCGCTGCGGGCCGCCGTGGCGGACGTGGTCGAGCGGCACGAGTCGCTGCGCACCCGGTTCGCGGACCTGGCCGGTGAGCCGTGCCAGGTGGTGCTCCCCGCCGGGGACGCCCGCCCGGAGCTGGAGTACGTCACGCTCGACGGCGAGGAGCAGCTGACCGCCGCCCTGGCCGAGCGGACCCGGTACGGATTCGACCTGGCCGCGGAACTCCCGCTGCGGGTGACGCTGCTGCGGATCTCGGACCGTGAGCATGTGCTGCTGCTCCTGATGCACCACATCGCGAGCGACGGTTCCTCGCTGGCGCCGCTGGTCCGGGACCTCTCCGTGGCGTACGGGGCGCGGCAGCGGGGCGGCGCGCCCCGGTGGCAGCCGCTGCCGGTGCAGTACGCCGACTACGCGCTGTGGCAGCGTGCGCTGCTGGGCTCCGAGGACGATCCGGAGAGCGTGCAGGCGCAGCAACTCGCCTACTGGCGCGACCAGTTGGCGGGTGCCCCGGAGCTGCTGGACCTGCCGCTGGACCGTCCTCGTCCGGCGGTCGCCAGTCACCGCGGCACGACGTCGCCGTTCGCCCTCGACGCCGCGACCCACGAGCAGCTCGTCGAGCTGGCCCGGCGGTCCGACGCCACGGTCTTCATGGTGCTCCAGGCCGGACTCGCCCTCCTGCTGTCGCGGCTCGGCGCGGGCAGTGACATTCCGGTCAGCACCGTGGTGGCGGGGCGCACCGACGAGTCGCTGGAGGAGCTGGTCGGCTACTTCGTCAACAACCTCGTGCTGCGCACCGATGTGTCGGGCGACCCGACCTTCCTGGAGCTGCTGACGCGCGTCCGCGAGACCGACCTGGCCGCGTACGCGCACCAGGACGTGCCCTTCGAGCGGGTCGTCGAGGCGGTCAACCCCACCCGGACGCTGTCCCACGCGCCGCTCGCCCAGGTGGCGCTCATCCTCCAGAACACCGGCAGCGCCACGCTGGAACTGCCGGGCCTCGACGTCTCCTTCGAGGGCGAGGCCGAAGGGGCCGCCAAGGTCGACCTCGCGTTCAACCTGAGCGAGTCCCGTACGGACGAGGGCCGCCCGGCGGGTATCGGCGGCATGCTCGAATTCGCCGCGGACCTCTTCGACCCGGCGACCGCGCGGCTGCTCACCGAGCGTCTGGCGCGGGTGCTGGCCCATGCCTGTGCCACCCCCGATCTGCCGGTCAGCCGCCTGGAGGTGCTCTCCGCCGAGGAGCGTGCCGCACTGCTCCAGGACGGGCCGCACCGGCGCACCGCCCCGCCCGCGGCCACCTTCCCCGAGCTGTTCGAGCGCCAGGTGCGCCGCGGCCCGGACCGTCCCGCGCTGGAGGCGGACGGCGTCCTCAGCTACGCGGAACTCAACGCGCGGGCCAACCGGCTGGCGCGGCTGCTGATCGCGCGCGGCGCCGGTCCCGAGCGGGCGGTCGCGGTCGCGCTGCCGCCGTCCGGGCATCTGGTGGAGGCCGTCCTCGCCGTGCAGAAGGCCGGTGCGGTCTATCTGCCGCTGGACCCGGGCTATCCGGCGGAGCGGCTGGGCGCGATGGTGTCGGACGCCGGTCCCGTCCTGCTGCTGACCACGGCCGCGCTCGCCGGGCGGCTGCCGGAGACCGGTGCGGTGCCGGTGCTGCTGGTGGACGACGCCGATGTCGCGGCCGGGTGCGCGGAACTGTCCGGCGCGGACCTCACCGACGCGGAGCGGACCGCTCCGCTGCGGCTCGCCCACCCGGCGTACACGATCTTCACGTCCGGCACCACGGGCCGCCCCAAGGGCGTCGTGGTCACCCACTCCGGCCTGGCCGCGTTCGCCGCCAACCAGGCCGCGCACTACGGCGTCGGGGAGGGCAGCCGGGCGCTGCAGCTCGCCTCGCCCAGCTTCGACGTCTCGGTGGCGGAACTCTTCTGGTCGCTGCTGTGCGGCGGGTGCCTGGTCGTGCCGGAGGGCACTCCCACGGGCGCCGAGCTGGTCGGGGTCCTCCGCGAGCGCCGGATCAGCCATCTGATGATCCCGCCGTCGGTCCTGGCCGAAGTGCCCCGGGCCGCGCTGCCGGAGCTGCGCGTGATGATCACCGGCGCGGAGGTGCTGCCCGGGGAGCTGGCCGCGTTCTGGGGCCGGGGCCGGATGCTGATCAACGCGTACGGCCCCACCGAAGCGACCTGCGATGTCAGCTTCGCGATCCGCGACCCGCGGGCCGCGGACGGGGCGGCCGACGGGGCGGCGGTCATCGGGCGTCCGATCGACGGCGCCCGGGTGTATCTGCTCGACCCGGCCCTGCAGCCGGTTCCGGCCGGTGTGGTCGGCGAGTTGTACGTCTCCGGTACCGGGGTGGCCCGCGGCTATCTGCACCAGCCGGCGGTGACCGCGGACCGCTTCGTCGCCGACCCGTTCGGCACCCCCGGGTCCCGGATGTACCGCACCGGTGACCTGGCGTACTGGGACGGCGCGGGGCAGCTCCGGTTCTGCGGCCGGGCCGACAGCCAGGTCAAGGTGCGCGGCTTCCGGATCGAACTCGGCGAGGTGCAGGCGGCGGTGAGCCGGTGCGCCGGGGTGGGCCGCGCCGTGGTGACGGTCCGCGAGGACCGGCCCGGCGACCGCCGTCTGGTGGCCTACGTCCAACAGGCCTCCGGCGAACCGCCGTTGAGCCCGGCCGCCGTACGGGACGAGACCTCCGCGCTGCTCCCCTCATACATGACGCCCTCGGCGTTCGTCGTCGTCGACAGCTGGCCGCTGACGCCCAACGGCAAGCTCGACCACCGGGCGCTGCCGGCGCCCGCCCCGGTCACCGGACAGCCCACCCGGCCGCCGGCCTCCCCGCAGGAGGAGCTGCTGTGCCGGCTCTTCGCGGAGGTCCTGGGCGCCGAACAGGTCGGCGTGGACGACAACTTTTTCGAGCTGGGCGGCCATTCGCTGCTGGCCACCCGGCTGGTGAGCCGGCTCGCGGCGCTCCTGGGAGGTGCCCCGGCGCTGCGGGACGTCTTCGCCGCACCGACCCCGGCCCGGCTCGCCGCCCAGCTCGACGGCGGCGGCACCAGCGCCTTCGAGGTGATGCTGCCGCTGCGCACGGCGGGCACCACGGCGCCGCTGTTCTGTGTGCACCCGGTCGCCGGATTCAGCTGGCGCTACTCGGCGCTGCTCGGCGCGCTGAGCAGCGAGCACCCGGTGTACGCCCTGCAGTCCCGGGGTTTGGACGGCACGGAGGCGCCCGCCCGCTCCCTCGACGAGATGGCCGGGGACTACGTCCGCGAGATCCGGCAGGTGCAGCCCGAGGGCCCGTACCACCTGCTGGGCTGGTCGCTCGGCGGGATCATGGCGCATGCGGTGGCCACCGCGCTCCAGGCGCAGGGCCAGGAAGTGGCGCTGCTCGCCGTGCTCGACGCCTACCCGGCGCCGGCCGACGGCCCCGGCACGGGCGGGCCGGCGGAGATCCTCACGCAGATGTACGAGGGCTACGCCGGGATCTACGGCCTGCCCGAGGGCGCCTCGCCGGAGCTGCCGGACACGGACGTGATGCGGGCCCGGATCACCGACTGGCTGGGCCGCGGCGAGAGCGAGCTGCGGCATCTCGACGACGGACAGCGGGCCGTGGCGCTGGACATCATGGTGAACAACGTGACGCTCACCAACGCCCGCCGGCTCGACCGGTTCCGCGGCACGATGCTGCTGGTGGTGGCCACCCGGAAGCAGCAGGAGTGGACCAGCCCGCAGGCGTGGAAGGAGTTCCTCGACGGCGAGCTGGAGATCCACGAGGTGGACTGTGAGCACGCCAGGATGCTGGAGCCGGAGCCGGCCGCCGAGATCTGCGCCGCCCTCGCGCCGCGGATCACCGGGCCGGGCAGCGCCCCGGCCGGCGCGACGGCGGGAAGCGCCCGATGACCACCTCGGTGCTCCCCGCCGCGGCGGTCCTCGGCGTCCTGGGCGGGATGGGCCCGCTGGCCTCGGCCGAGTTCCTGCGGACGCTGTACGCGGGCGAGTGGCACGGGCCGGAACAGTCCCGTCCGCGGGTGCTGCTGGACTCCGACCCGGCCTTCCCCGACCGCACCGAGGCCATCCGGCAGGGCCGGGCCCGGGAGATGACCGAGCGGCTGGAGGACCGGCTGTCCCAGCTGCTGGAGCGGGGCGCCGACCAGGTGGTCGTGGTGTGCTTCACCGCGCACCACTTCCTCCCGCTGGTCGATCCGGTGCTGCGCGGGCGGGTGGTGTCCCTGGTGGAGACCACGGCGGCGGAACTGGCCGGTGCCACCGGCCGGTTCCTGATGCTCTCCACGGAGGGCAGCCGCCGGGCGCGGATCTTCGAGTCGCAGCCCGGCTGGGACACCGTGGCCCACCGGGTGGTCCGCCCCGACGAGGACGATCAGGCCCGGGTCCACCGGCTGATCTACCGGATGAAGCGCTACGGTCCGCTGCCGCAGGAGGCGCTGCCGGAGGTGGAGCGCCTCATGCAGCGCCACGACTGCACCGGCGTCGTGCTCGGCTGCACCGAGTTCCACCTGGTGTCGCGGGACCTGACGGAACGGTACGGCCCGGACCGGACGGTGGACGCCCTGCGCACCCTCGCCGTCCGCTTCTCGGCGGGTCTGCCGTCCCCTCAGCGGCTGGTGAGCAGCCTGCCCACCTCGGCCACCAGATAAGGGGCCTGCTCCAGCAGGTAGAAGTGGTCACCGGACAGGATCTGCAGCCCGAAGTCCCCGTCCGTCACCTCCGACCAGGCCCGCATGTCCGCCTCGTGGACATGCGGGTCACGGTCGCCGAGCAGGGCGGTCACCGGCACCCCGAGCCGGGGCGGCGGATCAGCCGGCCGGTAGTCGTCGATCAGCCGGTAGTCGGAGCGGATGGCGGGCAGCAGCAGCTCCCGCAGATCGGGATGGTCGAGGGCGGCGGAGAACGTACCGCCGAGCTCCATGACATCGCGCACCAGCACCTCGTCGCTCTCCCGGGAGAGCCCGGTGGGCCGCAGCCGGGACGGTGCGCTGCGGCTGGAGACCAGCAGTCTGCTCAGCACCCGCCCGTGGCGCCGCTCGATCCGCATCGCCACCTCGTGCGCGACCGACGCCCCCATGCTGTGCCCGAAGAACGCGAGCGGCCGGTCCAGGGCGGGCACCAGCTCCTCGGCGATGCGGTCGGCGAGCTCGTCCATCGCCTCGACGGAGGGCAGCGCTATCCGGTCCTCCCGGCCGGGATAACAGACCGCGGCCAGTTCGATGTCCGCCGGCAGCCACTGCGGCCAGTCACGGAAGAAACTGGCCGCGCCACCGGCGTGCGGAAAGCACACCAGCCGCAGCCGGGGGTCCGTCACGGGCCGGGGACGGCGGAACCAATCCTGGTCAAGGGCGCGGTGCGGCCCCCTCGCGGCGCGGGAAACAGTCATGTTCAACCCTTCGGGGAGATACGGCACAGGGGAGGTACGACCGGGGCCGGACTCGGCCGGGGACGATAGCGGACACCCCTATCGACGCCGTATCAAGATCCGCCGACGGCACGGAAACCGGCCAGGAATAACGACTCAATGACGCGGCGATTGCCGCCCTCCCTAACGTCCCGATCAGGAACTCGGCCCGCCAACTGCGGGTCACGAGCAGGTCAGGGAGTCGACTGTGTACGACGTCATCGTGGTCGGGGCGCGCTGCGCCGGGGCTTCCACCGCCATGCTCTTCGCACGTGCCGGATACCAGGTGCTGATGGTGGACCGCGCCGAGTTCCCCCGGGACACCCTCAGCACGCTCTACATCCACCAGCCCGGTGTGGCGCTGCTGCGGCGCTGGGGTGTGCTCGACAAGGTGATCGCCACCGGCTGCCCACCGCTGGACCGGGCCGTCTACCGGATCGCGGACATCCGCATCGAGGGGTGCTCGATCCCGGTCGACGGCCACCGCGCGGCATACGCCCCCCGCCGCTATCTCCTGGACGAGATCCTCGCGGACGCCGCGGTCGCCTCGGGCGTGGAGTTCCGCCAGGGCTGCACCGTGACCGACGTGCTGTCCGACGACGAGGGCCAGGCCATCGGGGTGCGCTTCCGTACCTCCGACGGCCAGGCCACCGAGGAGCACGCCCGCCTGGTGGTCGGCGCCGACGGGATGCGCTCCCGTTTCGCCACGATGGTCGACTCGCGCATCACCACCGAGGACCCAGCCGCGACCTGCGCCTACTACACGTACTGGGAAGGCATCACCGACCGCTTCGAGCTCTACGAGGCACCGGGCCGCTGGGTCGGCACGGTGCCCACGAACGACAACGCCACGCTGATCGCGGCGTACTTCCCGCAGGACGAGTTCGAGCGGGTCCGCAAGGACGCGATGGGCGCCTACCTGGCGGCGGTCCGCGACACGGCCCCGGAGCTGTACGCGAAGATCGAGTCGCAGACCCCGCTGGAGCGGCTGCACGGCACCGGCGACCAGCGGAACTACTTCCGCGAGCCGGCCGGGCTCGGCTGGGCCCTGGTGGGGGACGCCGGCCACCACAAGGACTCGATCACCGCCCGCGGTATCACCGACGCCTTCCGCCAGGCGCAGCTGCTGGTGGACTGCATCGGCACCGGTCTGCGCGACCCCGGGAAGCTGATCGACGGGCTGGAGGAGTACGCCTACCAGCGCGACGAGATCCTCGTCGACGCCTACCACTCGACGCTGTCGGTGGCGGCCCTCGAAGTGGCCGAGCACCGGCTGTCCATGCTGCGCACCGTCGCCGGGGACCAGGAGCTCATGGACCGCTACTTCGCCACGCTGGCGGGCGTCATCGGGGTGGAGGAGTTCTTCACCCCCGACCTGCACGCGCGCGAGGAACTCACCCGCCAGTAGGAGCCCACCAATGGGAGCCCGCCAGCAGGAGCCCGTCCCCTGGCGGCCGCTCCCCCACAACGTCCGTCCGCGCAATGCCCGTTCGCATACCACGGGCCCAACCGGACGGCTGCTCAACCGTCTTGCCCCCGCACCCAGCGGGACGCGGACGGGACACCTCGACGCGATCGATCAACACTTCGATCACGTCGTCCGCAGAGGTGTCAGCTTGTCGCAGGTGGCCGGATGACCACCTGTTTCACCGAAGGAGGCTGTGATGGAAGAGCAGAACGAGCTGTCGACCGTGGAGCCCTACGCCGCCCCGATGCTGATCGAGGTCGGCGAGTTCAACGAGGACACGCTGGGCTTCATCGGCTGGGGCAAGGACATCTTCGGCCACTACGGCGGCTGATCCGTCCCGTCCCTGATCACTCTCAGGAGTATGTGTAGATGACCGGTGCCGGTTTCGTGGTTCTGCCGGACACGGCGGCCGCAGACGAGGTTCGCGCGGTGACGCCCTGGGCGGCTCCGCGGGTGCTCTCGCATGCGTCAGGGCGGCCGTGGCTGGTGGGCCGGTGGTCACCCGGGGAAATACGGGTGGCCACAGCGGGCCCGGTGCAGGTGGCGGTGGCCGGGGTCTGCCCGGTCACCGCCACCCGGTTGTCCGAACTCACCGCGCGGATACGGACGGTGTCCGATGTGGACGCGCTGGCCGCCGCTCTGCCGGGCTCCTGTCATGTGGTGGCCTCGGTCGGCGGACAGGTCCGCGTCCAGGGCAGCCTGACCGGACTGCGCCGGGTGTTCCACACCCGGATGAACGGGGTGGGCATCGCCGCGGACCGGGCCGATGTGCTCGCCGCGATGACCGGTGCCGGAATCGACACCGGCGCCCTGGCCGTCCGCGTCGCCTGCGGCGGCCTCATCCCGTCTCCACTGGCCGATCAGCCCCTGTGGTCCGGCATCGCCCCCCTGGCCCCGGACCACTGCCTGGTGTGGGACCGCGAACGCGCCCGCGAGCTGCGCTGGTGGCGGCCGCCCGCCCCCGAACAGCCGCTGTCGGCAGGCGCAGCAGCCGTGCGGGACGCGCTCACCACGGCACTGCACGACCGTACGCCCGACGGGGGCCGGCTGAGCAGCGACCTCTCCGGAGGCATGGACTCGACCTCCCTCTGCTTCCTCGCCGCCCAAAACACCCCCGATCTGCTGACGTTCCGATGGGGCGAGGCCGAAGCGGGCAACGACGACGCCGCCTTCGCCGCCCGCTCCATCGACGCCCTCGACCGCGCCGAGCACCTGGTGGTCCCGCCCGCCGAACTCCCGTCACTGTTCGCCGACCCGGACGCGCTCATGGACACGGAGGAGCCCTACCCGTTCGTCCGCACCGCCGCGCGCACCCGTCACACCGCCCGCCTGCTCGCCGACCGTGGCGCGCGCCGCCATCTCGCCGGCCACGGCGGGGACGAACTCTTCACCCCCTTCCCCGGCTATCTGCACCCCCTGCTCCGGCGCCATCCGCTCACCGCGCTACGGCACGTCCGCGGCTACGCCGCCCTCAAACGCTGGCCCCTGCTGCACACCCTGGCCGCCCTGGCGCGCCCCGGGGACGAGGCGGCATGGTGGCAGGCCCAGGCCGACCACCTCACCGACCCGCCCCTGCGCAAGCGCCGGCCCAGCCTCGGCTGGGGCCTGTGGCCACTGCGCGCACCGTCCTGGGCCACCAGCACGGCAACCGACGCGGCCCGCGAGGCCCTCCGGCAGACCGCCGCACAGGCGCAGCCGCTCTCCACCGACCTGGGCCAGCACCAGACCCTGGTCGCGCTGCGCACCAGCGCACCCTGGTACCGCCTGCTGGCCCGCCCGTTCGCCGGGGCCGGTGTGCAGCTGGATTCCCCGTTCTTCGACGACCGGGTCGTCGAAGCCGTCCTGGGCGTCCGGGTGCACGAGCACGCCGGCCCGTGGCGCTACAAGCCGCTGCTGGCCGACGCGATGCGCGGCATCGTCCCCGCGAACGTGCTGGGCCGCGGCACCAAGGGCGAGTTCAGCGATGAGGCCAGCACCGGGCTGCGCCGCAACCTCCCCGCCGTCCTCGACCTGTTCACCGATTCCGCCCTGGCCGCCCAAGGCCTGATCGACCCCGGGAAACTGCGCACCCAACTGCTCTCCCCCCAGGCCGACAACGCCATGGGCATCGCGCTGGAGCCACTGATCGGCTGCGAACTCTGGCTGCGCGCCGCCACCCGCCCCACCCCTGCTTGGAGGTCCGACGATGCCCATACGCCTGCACCCTGACGTGGTGGCCACCGACACCGACGACGGCACCGTGCTGCTCAACGAACGCACCGGCCGCTACTGGCAGCTCAACTCCACCGGCGGCCAGGTCCTGCGCCAGCTCCTCGACGGCCACGAGCCCGCACGGATCGCCGCCGATGTCGCGGACCACCACCGGATCGACCTTCACCGGGCCGAGCTCGACGTCACCGCGGTGATCGGCCAACTCCGCACCGCACACCTGGTGATCACATGAGCCTGCCCGTCGCCCTGTCCGAGCGGCGCACCTTGCCTCTGCACCGCCGCCTCATCCCCCTCCTGGCCGTCGGCATCGCCCGGCTGCTGGCCAAGGCCAAACCCGCCCGCCTGCGCAAGGTCCTGGAATTCACCCGCCGCGGCGCCCGGCCGGCCACCCCCGACCAGGCCCTCGCCGCCCGCGAGGCCGTCGTCTCCGTCAGCCTGCGCTGCGCCGGCCAGGGCTGCCTGCAGCGTTCCATCGCCACCGCCCTGCTCTGCCGCGCCCGCGGCACCTGGCCCACCTGGTGCACCGGCGTCCGCACCCACCCCTTCGCCGCCCACGCCTGGGTGGAAGCCGACAACCACCCCATCGGCGAACCCCACCCCAAGGGCCACTACAAACCCCTGATCGCCATACCGCCGGTGGGGGCGGGGGACGGCCGCTGAGCCGGGGGCCAGTGAGCAGAGCATCGACGCGAAAGGAGCCCCAGGCGCCTCGGGGTGACGATTGGTCAAACGCATCCACCCGTCCAGCCACCTCGTTACAGTGACCCCTCCGCCATGACGACCACAGGACGGGGAAGCGACAGATGCAGGCCGCTTATCTTGCGGAACAGAGTTCCCACGCCCTACCGGGGTGGGCGCCTCCGGCACTCGTGGGTTCGGCGATCACCGCTTGCGTCACCTTGCTCGTCTGGTATCTGAATTCCCGGCGCGAACCGGTCAAGCGAATCACCTGGGAAGCCCGCACTCAATCCAGCATCGTATCCATTGACCGGGACTTCCAGCAGAAGGTTGGAATATCCTACGGCGGACAGAACGTCAGCGACCTGTGCGCCATTAAAGTCAAACTCAAAAACACCGGCAACAAGGTCATCAAAGACCATAAGATCCGTTTCCGGTTTCCCGGCGATTCAGAAGTTCTGGAATCTCACTTCTCCCCGGAACCCGAGGAGGAACTCGGCGCCTCCCTCCTGGCGCACGACACCGGGGACGACAGCGCGGGCTTGCTGTGTCTCGTCGCCCATCTTGAGGTTGACCAGGAAGTTTCCATAGAGCTCCTGGTTGCCGGAAACGAAGCCAAGAACTGGAAACGTCCACACTCGCACAATGAAGAGGGCGACGTACAGTTCCGCGAGAAGTCACCCGAGGGCACGGCGAGTGACGCCCAGCTGGTGACGGTTTTCCTCGCGCTCACTCTCTCACTCTTGACGGCTCCCTCGATCCTTTCAGTATTCGACGGCCTCGGCGCCTTGGCGGCATCTGCCATCCAGATCATCCTGCTTGCCTCCACCCTGCTGATTCTCCCCGTCGCCACCCGCGCCCTCATCAGGGAATTCAGAAAGACTCTCACCGGCGACTCCGCGACCATGAACCTGCACGGCACGAACAGTTCGGTGATCTACAACGCTCGATCGGCTTCCATCGGCACCGCCCGAATCCACCCGGACACACCGGCAGCCGAAGACACCACCCACGTCTAGCGCCGCGGCACTTCGCCCCTGCGAGGGCAGCCCGGCCACGCCGAAGATCGCCACTGAGGCCTCCGAGGCGACCGGCCGGAGGGCCCCGGGGGACCCCGCGTCAGCCCCGCCCCGGGGCACACTGCGGCGCCAAGTCGAGCCCGATGGCCACACCATGGCCACACCCGGGCGCACGAAGATCATCGCGCTTCCGCCCCGCAGTGTCAGCGCATAAGAAAAAGCCCAGGTCACGGTTTAGGTGTCCTGGGCTTCCCTTGAGCCGCCTTCGGGATTCGAACCCGAGACCTACGCATTACGAGTGCGTTGCTCTGGCCAACTGAGCTAAGGCGGCGTGGTGCGCGGCCCAGTCTACACATGGCGGAGGGGTGCTCTGTAACGCGTTCAGGGGCTGGTCAGAGGGCGGCGGGGCGAGAGGGAGACGGGTGTGGTGCGGGTCACTTGCAGTGTTTGCCCTTCGGGGGGACGGTGCCCTTGAGGAGGTAGTTGTTGATCGCGGTGTCGATGCACTTGCTGCCGCGGCCGTAGGCGGTGTGGCCGTCGCCCTCATAGGTGAGGAGGGTGGCGCTGGAGAGCTGGGCGGCGAGGGCCTTGGCCCAGGTGTAGGGGGTGGCCGGGTCGCGGGTGGTGCCGACGACGAGGATCGGGGCGGCGCCCTTGGCCTCGATGCGGTGGGCCGTGCCGGTGGGCTTGACCGGCCAGTACGCGCAGTTCAGGGCGGCCCAGGCGAAGTTTTCGCCGAAGACCGGGGAGGCCTTGCGGAAGCTGGGCAGGGCGGCGCGGACCTGGGCGGGGCTGGTGAAGGCAGAGGGAAGGTCGAGGCAGTTG
The DNA here is from genome assembly GCF_040650675.1 of Streptomyces sp. NPDC048637. NCBI lineage: Bacteria > Bacillati > Actinomycetota > Actinomycetes > Kitasatosporales > Streptomycetaceae > Streptomyces > Streptomyces sp. NPDC048637. Next base: position 444,916 of record NZ_JBEZHQ010000002.1, on the reverse strand, counting down.
ACGGCGGGGTTGGCGTACATCTGGTTGGCGTAGGTGCCGTTCGGATCGCGCTCGTAGTAGCTGTCGGAGAGGGTGAGCAGCCCGCGGCCGTTGCCGGCCTTGGCCTGGGCGAGGTATTCGCGCAGGACGGGCCAGGCGCGCTGGTCGTACATGGCGGCGATGACGCCCGTGGTGGCGAGGGACTCGGTGAGCTTGCGCTCCTCGCCCGTCGCCACCGGGTGGGCGTCCAGCTTCTTGAAGAGGGCGGAGAGCTGCCGGCCGGCGTCCTTGACGCTCTGGGTGCCGAGCGGGCAGTCCTTGTGCTTGATGCAGTCCGCGGCGAACGCGCTGAAGGCGGTGTTGAAGCCGGTGGTCTGGTCGATGTTGACGGTGCGGGAGTCGAGCACCGGGTTCATGGCGCCGTCCAGGACCATGCGGCCGACGCGGGAGGGGTAGAGGCCGGCGTAGGTCGCGCCGAGGAAGGTGCCGTAGGAGGCGCCCACGTAGTTGAGCTTCTCGTCGTCCAGGACGGCGCGCAGCACGTCCATGTCGCGGGCCGCCTCGATGGTGGAGACATGGGAGAGGAGCTTGCCGGCGCGGGATGCGCAGCCCTTGGCGAAGCTGCGGTAGGCGCTGGTGAGCTTGTTGACCTCGGCCGGTGAGTCCGGGGTCACATCGGTCTGGGTGTAGCGGTCCATCTGCTTGTCGGTCAGGCACTCGACCGGTTCGCTGCGGGCCACACCGCGCGGGTCCATCGCCACCAGGTCGTAGCGCGCGCGGACCGGGGCGGGCTGGGGCGCGTACTGCTGGAGGTAGTCGATCGCCGCACCGCCGGGGCCGCCCGGATTGACCAGGAGGGAGCCGATCCGGCTGCCGGGGCCGGTGGCCTTCTTGCGGGCCACCGCGAGCTTGAGGTCGGTGGCCGCGCTGGGTTTGGCGTAGTCGAGGGGCGCCTTCATCGTGGCGCACTCGAAGCCCGCCACCCGACAGGGATGCCAACTCAGCTTCTGGTCGTAATACGGGCGAAGGCCGGATGGGGTGGAAGCCGGGAGGGGCGCGAGGGAGGCGGGCTCCGCGGGGCGCTGGGCGCCGGCCTCCGTTCTGTGGCCCGGGGACGCCTCACTGCCGGGGGACGAACTCCCCGAGGAGCAGCCGGAGATCAGCAGAGCGGTGGCCGCGAGAACAGCGGCAGAGGTGCGGAGCAGGCGGCTGGTGGCCATGGGCGGTCCCTTGGTCTCGGTCCCTGAGTGTGGAGTGTGGAGTGCGGCGTGGGTCCCTGGATGTGGAGTGCGGTGGGGTGCAGTGGGGTGCGGTGGGGTGCAGGTACTGCGCGGGTCAGGCGTGCCGTGCGGTGTAGCCGGTGCTGGCGGCGCCGGCAGTGCGGGCGGTGCTGGTCGGTGTTGGCGCTGAGCGGTGGGGCCGGTCCGGGACCGGTCCGGGGCCGGCTCCCGGCAGGGAGTCGGCTTCAGTACCGGAAGTCGGCTTCGGTAGGGGACGGCGGCGGGCGGATGGCGGATGGCGGATGGCGGATGGCGGATGACAGGTGACGGGGGGGACGCTCCCGCACGGAGAGTATCCGGGTGAGGACGTGGTGTGTGCGGCTCCTGGAGTCGGTGGCCGGGGACCGGCGGGGGCCGGTGCCCTGGGCGGTGGGGGTGGTCAGCCGGCGCGGAGCGCCACCGTCATCGCCTCGACCGCGAGGAGGGGGGCCACATTGCGGTCCAGGGCCTCACGGCAGGCGATGACGGCTTCTATCCGGCGGAGGGTGCGCTCGGGGGTCGAGGCGGTGGCGATGCGCTGGACGCTGTCGCGTACCTCGTCGTTGGCGAGGGGTACCGACGCGCCCACCTGGAGGGCGAGGACGTCGCGGTAGAAGCCGGTGAGGTCGACCAGGGCCAGATCGAGGCTGTCGCGCTGGGTACGGGTCGAGCGGCGCTTCTGCTTGTCCTGGAGTTCCTTCATGGCACCGGCGGTGCCGCGCGGCAGCCGTCCGCCGGTGCCGGCGGCGGCGCCGAGCGCGGCGCGCAGCTCCTCGGTCTCCTTGGTGTCGACCTCCTCGGCGACCTGCTTGGCGTCCTCCCCCGCGGCGTCGATCAGCTCCTGGGCGGCCTTGAGGCAGCCGCCGATGTCGTCGACGCGGAGGGGGAGTTTCAGCACGGCCGTCCGGCGGGCGCGGGCACGCTCATCGGTGGCCAGGCGGCGGGCCCGGCCGATGTGTCCCTGGGTGGCGCGGGCGGCCCGGTCGGCGGCCGCCGGCTCGATGCCGTCCCGGCGGACGAGCACGTCGGCGACCGCGTCGACCGGCGGCGTACGCAGGGAGAGCAGGCGGCAGCGCGAGCGGATGGTGGGGAGGACGTCCTCCACGGAGGGGGCGCAGAGCAGCCAGACCGTACGGGGCGCGGGCTCCTCGACGGCCTTGAGGAGGACATTGCCGGCGCCTTCGGTGAGGCGGTCGGCGTCCTCCAGGACGATCACCTGCCAGCGGCCGCCGGACGGGGAGAGCGAAGACCGGCGGACCAGGTCGCGGGTCTCCTTGACGCCGATGGACAGCAGGTCCGTACGGACGATCTCGACGTCGGCGTGGGTGCCGATCAGGGCGGTGTGGCAGCCGTCGCAGAAGCCGCAGCCGGGGGCGCCGCCGAGGGCGCGGTCCGGGCTGACGCACTGCAGGGCGGCGGCGAAGGCGCGGGCCGCGGAGGAGCGGCCGGAGCCGGGCGGGCCGGTGAACAGCCAGGCGTGCGTCATCTGGGAGGCGCCGCTGCGGTCCGCGGACGGCGGCTCCGGCCGCTCACCGCGCGGGGGCTCCTGCCCCGCCTGGTCCGCGGAGACCAGGGCGTCCGCATCGCGCGCGGCCGCGGCCAGCTGCGCCGTCACCCGGTCCTGGCCGACCACGTCGTCCCATACCGCCATCGCTGTCCGCCGTTCCTGTTCCGTTCCGTCCTGCCCGTGCCACGCGGAGTGCGTGTGCGCCCGGCCCCGCACACCGCGCAGTGCTCCGCGCCTGACCCATTGTGGTGCAACCCACTGACAAACGAATCCGGAAGCCGGCGCCGGGCGGCCGGACGGCGCCCTCCCGAGACGGACAACGGCCGTGGCCGCAGCTCTTTCCGCTGCGGCCACGGCCGTTCGTACGGGGGCGCCCCGACCGGCTAGCTGCGCCGTCCCTGGCCGCCGCGGCGGCCGTCCTCGCCCCTGCCGTCGTCCGCGTCCTCGTCCCCGCGCGGGCCCAGCAGCTCGTCGGCGAGCGTGGGCAGATCATCCAGCGGGGTCTCCTCCGCCCATTCGGGGCGGCGGCGGTTGCGCTGCGGGCTCTCCACCGGGTGGCCCGTCGCCGGGTCGATCTGCGGGAGTTCGCGGGTGCGCTCGACGCGCGACTCCCCGGGGGCGGACGGCTGCCCCGGCGCGGCGCCGTTCCTCCCGGCCGCCGCGTCGGGCGTCTCCTTGCGGAACATCCACGGCGGCACCCGGTCGGCGGGGTCACCGCTGCGCCCGTCGTCGCCGCGTACATCGCCCCGTACGGGCGGCAGCACCGCGGTCTCCTCGACGTCCGCGCCGGCGCCGCGGCCGTGCCAGGCGTCCTGCGCGTGCTGTACCGGAGGCAGTACCGCCGTCTCGTCCGCCGCACGGGAGACCTCATCTCCCGGCGTCCCGGGCCGCGGCAGCGACTCCTCGGTCCGCTCGCTGTCCGAGCCGGAACCGGACGAGGGCGAGGACGCCGACGCCGACGAGTCGTCGGGCGTGCCCTCCCCCAGCCGCTTCCGCAGGTCCGCGACGTAGGTCTCCGCCGTGGGCGCGTCGGCCGCCTCCGCCGCCTCAGCCGCGGCCTTGGCCTCCGCCGCGGCGGCCGCCTCGGCCGCCGCCACCCGGGCCTCCTCGGCGCGCACCAGGGCCGCCTCGGCCTTGCGCTGCTTCTCCAGGCGGCGCTCCTCGGCCTCCTTGCGCAGCCGCGCCTCCTCCTCGTGCTGCTTGCGCAGCCGCTCCTGCTCGGCCTGGCGGGCCCGTTCCTCCGCCTCGCGGCGCGCCTGCTCCGCCTCCGCGGCCTGCCGGGCCTCCTCCGCGCGCTTGCGGGCCTCCTCGGCCTGGCGGGCCTCCTCGCGTGCCCTGGCCTCCTCGGCCTCGCGGCGCTTGCGCTCTTCTTCCTCGGCGCGCAGCTTGGCGAGCTGCTCCTGGCGCTCGCGCTCCAGGCGCGCCTCCTCCGCCTTGCGCGCGGCCTCTTCCTCGGCCTTGCGGCGGGCCTCATCCTCGGCGGCCTGACGGGCCTCGGCCTGCGCCTGGAGCTCGGCCTCGGACAGCGGGAGCGCCTGGTCGAGGCGGTGCCGTACGACGGTGGTGACGGCTTCCGGTTCCTGACCGGCGTCGACGACCAGGTAGCGCGCGGGATCGGCGGCGGCCAGTGTGAGGAAGCCGGCCCGCACCCGCTGGTGGAATTCGGCGGGCTCGGACTCCAGCCGGTCCGGGGCCTCGGTGAAGCGCTCTCGTGCGGTCTCCGGGGAGATGTCGAGCAGCACCGTCAGATGGGGGACGAGCCCGTCGGTAGCCCAGCGCGAGATCCGGGCGATCTCCGTGGGAGCGAGATGGCGCCCGGCGCCCTGGTAGGCGACCGAGGAGTCGATGTACCGGTCGGTGATGACGACCGCGCCCCGCTCCAGAGCCGGCCGGATGATGCTGTTGACGTGCTCGGCCCGGTCGGCGGCGAACATCAGCGCCTCCGCCCGGTCCGAGAGCCCGGACGTCGAGACGTCCAGGATGATCGAACGCAGCCGCTTGCCGATGGCGGTGGCACCCGGCTCGCGGGTCACCACGACCTCGTGGCCCTTGCTGCGGATCCACTCCGCGAGCGCCTCGACCTGGGTGGACTTGCCGGCCCCGTCGCCGCCTTCCAGGGCGATGAAGAAGCCGGTGGGGGCGGGCGCCTGCGCCGGGTCGCCGCCGCGCAGCGCGTCCCGCAGATCACGCCGCAGCGGTACGCCCTGCCGGTCGTCGGCCTTGCCCAGCACCAGGGCCGCGACCGGCAGCAGCAGCGCACCGACCAGCATCAGGGTGTAGGCGGCGCCGCCGTAGGAGAAGCTGAAGGCGCCGTCGCCGACGTGGTGCGGGCCGATGACGGCCGCGAGCAGCGGCGCGACGATGGCGGCCAGCGCGATGGAGAGCCGGACGACGGCGTGCAGATGCTCGGTCGTCCGGGCGGTCCGGGATTCCCCGGACTCCTGGTCCAGCAGGACGTGTCCCGTATTGGCGGCGATCCCGGCGCTGATACCGGCCAGCAGCGCGAGCAGCAGCACCGTCGTCGGATCCGGGACCAGGCCCATGGCCAGCAGCGCGAGGCCGGTGGCGGCCACCGCGAGGGCGAGCAGCCGGCGCCGGGAGAGGGTGGGCAGCACCCGGTGGGCACCGCGGATGCCGACGGCCGCACCGCCGGTCAGCGCGAGCACCAGCAGCGCGAACGCGGCCGGCCCGCCGGCCAGGTCGTAGCCGTGCAGGACGGCGAGCGAGACGGCCGCGGCGAGGGCTGCGGCCACGGCGGCGCAGGCCGCCACCAGCAGCGGGATCGCGCCCGTACGGCCCTTGTCGACGGCCGGGCCGGCGGTGCCGTTCTCCGCCTTCCCGCCCACTGCCGGCTGTCCGGTTTTCGCTCCGGCGGCCTTGGGACGGCGCAGCCCCTCCAGAGGGGAGCGCGGCCGCGGCGTCGGCACACCGGGGAACTCAATGAAGTAGAGGATCGACACGGAGGCGGCGAACAGCCCGGCGGCGACATACGAGCCGAGCGCGGCCTGGTGGAGGTGGAACCAGTCGATGCCGGTGCCCAGCAGCTTGCTGATGAGCGTGACGACGACCAGTGCGGCGGCCGCGATGGGCAGCGAGACGAAGCTGGTGCGCAGCGAGAGGCGGCGCAGGGCGTCCATGTTGTCGGGCAGCGGGCGGACCGCGGCGCCCTCGGGGGGCGGGGTGGGCAGCAGCCCGGGTGCGGCACTCTCCCGTGCGACGGTCCAGAAGCGTTCGGCGACACCGGTGACGAAGACCGTGACCAGCAGCCAGGCCAGTGCGTCGTCCGGCGTCCAGTCGATCCAGAGGGGCGCGATGACCAGCAGCGCGAGCCGCAGCACATCCGCGCCGATCATCGTCCAGCGCCGGTCCAGCGGTCCGGCCGGCGCCGTCAGCGCGGACAGCGGTCCCAGCAGGACGGCTCCGAAGACCAGCATCGCCAGCATCCGGGCCGCGAAGACCACGGTGACCGCGAGGGCGGCTCCCCGATAGCCGCCGCCGAAGACGGCCTCGCCGCCCAACGGGACGTACAGCGCCGCCTGCAGGGCGAGCAGTACGAGGACAAGCATGGACAGGGCATCGCCGATACCCCCGACAAATTGGGCGCTCCACAGTCGCTTCAGTGGGGGGAAGCGGAGCAGGGCTCGCACGGCGCGCTCGCGGGAATCCGCCGCTAGGGCGCCTGAAGTGGGGGTCACGACCGTTGGCTGCTCGGCACGCGTCATCTCGCCAGCCTATCGATACGGTGCGGGGCGTCGAGCGCCTGCCCGAACAAAGGGGCGGGCCCGACGGAACGTGTCCGTCTTGCCCGCCCTTGTCCTGCGGTTTTGCCGGCCGGGACCGGCCGGTGCCGCCTCAGTCCTCGGCCGACGCCGCCGTCTTCTTCGCCGCCGCCGTCTTCGCGGTGGTCTTCTTGGCCGTCGTCTTCTTGGCTGTCGTCTTCTTCGCCGCGGTCGTCTTCTTCGCCGCGGTCTTCTTGGCGGTCGTCTTCTTCGCGGCCGTCTTCTTGGCCGGCGCCTTCTTGGCCGCCTTCTTCGCGGTCTTCTTCGCCGGCCCCTTGGCGCGCTTCTCCGCCAGCAGCTCGTAGCCCCGCTCGGCGGTGACCGTCTCGACGTCGTCGTCCCGCCGCAGCGTCGCGTTGGTCTCGCCGTCGGTGACATACGCACCGAACCGGCCGTCCTTGACCACCACCGGCTTACCGCTCACCGGGTCCGTGCCCAGCTCCTTCAGCGGCGGCTTGGCGGCGGCCCGCCCGCGCTGCTTGGGCTGGGCGTAGATCGCCAGCGCCTCGTCGACGGTGATCGTGAAGAGCTGCTCCTCGTTCTCCAGGGAGCGCGAGTCGGTGCCCTTCTTCAGATACGGGCCGTAGCGGCCGTTCTGCGCGGTGATCTCCACGCCCTCGGGGTCCTTGCCGACGACGCGCGGCAGCGACATCAGCTTGAGCGCATCCGCCAGCGTCACCGTGTCCAGGGACATCGACTTGAAGAGCGAGGCGGTGCGCGGCTTGACCGCGTTCTTGCCGGTCTTCGGGGTGCCCTCGGGCAGGATCTCGGTGACGTACGGGCCGTAGCGGCCGTCCTTGGCGACGATCTGGTGGCCGCTGTCCGGGTCCATGCCCAGCTCGAAGTCACCGCTCGGCTTGGCGAGCAGCTCCTCCGCGTAATCCACGGTCAGCTCGTCGGGCGCCAGGTCGTCGGGGACGTCGGCGCGCTGGTGGCCCTCGGCGTCCTTCTCCCCGCGCTCCACGTACGGGCCGTAGCGGCCGACCCGCAGCTTGATCTCGTCGCTGACCGGGAAGGACGAGATCTCCCGGGCATCGATCGCGCCCAGGTCCTCGACCAGTTCCTTGAGCCCGCCGAGGTGGTCGCCGTCGCCGTTGCCGGCGTCCGCGGCACCGCCCTCGCCGTGGCCCTTGCCGAAGTAGAAGCGCCGCAGCCACGGCACGGACTGCGCCTCACCGCGGGCGATGCGGTCGAGATCGTCCTCCATCTTGGCGGTGAAGCTGTAGTCGACCAGCCGGCCGAAGTGCTTCTCCAGGAGGTTGACCACCGCGAAGGACAGGAAGGACGGGACGAGCGCGGTGCCCTTCTTGAAGACATAGCCGCGGTCGAGGATCGTGCCGATGATCGACGCATAGGTCGACGGGCGGCCGATCTCGCGCTCTTCCAGCTCCTTGACCAGCGTGGCCTCGGTGTAGCGGGCGGGCGGCTTGGTGGCGTGCCCGTCGGCGGTGATCTCCTGCGCGGTCAGCGCATCGCCCTCGGCGACCTGCGGCAGCCGGCGCTCGCGGTCGTCGAGCTCGGCGTTGGGGTCGTCGGCGCCCTCCACATAGGCCTTGAGGAAGCCGTGGAAGGTGATGGTCTTGCCGGACGCGCTGAACTCGACATCCCGGCCGTCGGCGGCCCGGCCACCGATCTTGACGGTGACGGAGTTACCGGTCGCGTCCTTCATCTGGGAGGCGACGGTCCGCTTCCAGATCAGCTCGTACAGCTTGAACTGGTCGCCTCTCAGACCGGTCTCGGCCGGGGTGCGGAAGCGGTCGCCGGAGGGGCGGATCGCCTCGTGCGCCTCCTGCGCGTTCTTGACCTTGCCGGCGTACGTGCGCGGCTTGTCCGGCAGATAGTTCGCGCCGTACAGATGCGTCACCTGCGCCCGGGCCGCGGCGACCGCGGTGTCCGAGAGCGTGGTGGAGTCCGTACGCATATAGGTGATGAAGCCGTTCTCGTACAGCTTCTGCGCGACCTGCATCGTGGACTTGGCGCCGAAGCCGAGCTTGCGGCTGGCCTCCTGCTGGAGGGTGGTCGTACGGAACGGGGCGTACGGCGAGCGGCGGTAGGGCTTGGACTCGACCGAGCGCACCGCGAAGTCGGTGTTCTCCAGGGCGGCGGCGAGCGCGCGGGCGTTCGCCTCGTCCAGGTGGAGGACGTCGTTCTTGAGCTGCCCGTTGGGACCGAAGTCACGGCCCTGGGCGATACGGCGGCCGTCGACGGTGTTCAGCCGCGCGGTCAGCGTCGACGGGTCGCTCGCGTCACCCGCCCGGCCGGTGGAGAAGGTGCCGGTCAGGTCCCAGTACTCGGCGGAGCGGAAGGCGATGCGTTCGCGCTCCCGCTCGACGACGAGGCGGGTCGCGACGGACTGCACCCGGCCGGCCGACAGCCGGGGCATGACCTTCTTCCACAGGACCGGCGAGACCTCGTAGCCGTAGAGGCGGTCGAGGATACGGCGGGTCTCCTGGGCGTCGACCAGCTTCTGGTTCAGATCGCGCGGATTGGCGACGGCCTCACGGATCGCGTCCTTGGTGATCTCGTGGAAGACCATCCGGTGGACGGGGACCTTGGGCTTGAGGATCTCCTGGAGGTGCCAGGCGATGGCCTCGCCCTCGCGGTCCTCATCTGTGGCGAGGTAGAGCTCGTCGGACTCGGCCAGCAGCTCCTTGAGCTTCTTGACCTGGTCCTTCTTGTCACTGTTGACGACGTAGATCGGCTGGAAGTCGGCGTCGACATTCACACCGAGGCGGGCCCAGGGCTCGCCCTTGTACTTCGCCGGGACCTCTGCGGCGCCGTTGGGCAGATCGCGGATGTGTCCGACGCTGGCCTCGACCACGTAGCCAGGGCCGAGGTAGCCCTTGATCGTCTTCGCCTTGGCAGGCGACTCGACGATGACGAGTCGGCGGCCGCCGCCGTCTGTGGTCTCGCTGGTCGGGGACAACTTCGCTCTTCTCTCCGGTCGACGCTGGGAATGCTCCCCGGCCGGACGCCGGGACGCACTGCGGTGACGCTTGACGCTGCGGAGTGTGACGGTACCTCCCGGCCCCGTGTCAAACGGAAAAACCCCGCAACGCCACTCGAACGGTAACCCGACTACATGCCTTCATGCCGCCCGGACCGCATCAGGCGCTCGCCACGGGCCCCGGGGCCGGCCCTATGGATCATGACGGGGCCGCTCCGCTCCCCGGTGTCCACGCCGGCCGTTCCCGGCGCGCCGCAGCCCCGGCACCTCCGGTGATTCCACACAGTGACGGATCCCCGACGGTTCATCGCTCGCCCGGGGCCGCGCACCGCTCCGCCCGCCGGCCGGCGACTGTCACAAGGCGGCGCCGGATGCCGTCATTGCCTTGATACAGCACGTGAGCGGGCTGGCAGGATGGACACGGCACGGCTCGCCGTTCGAGCCGAGTACTGCCGTCATCACGCACTCTCGGGGGGAACACCACCCATGGCGAACCAGTACCCCGGACCGCCTCCGGAACAGCCGCCCGGCCAACCCGGCCAGAACCCTTACGCCACGCCGGAGAGCAGCCGGCCCGCCGACCCCGGTTACGGCTATCCGCAGGGCGGCCGCCCCGGGGACCCCGGATACGGCTATCCGCAGGCCGGCTCGCAGCCGCAGCCCGTTTACGGCTATCCGCAGGGCGCCGTGCAGCCGACGCCGCCGCCCGGTTTCCCGCCGAGCGCGCCGCCGCAGCCGGCACCGGGCGGTTTCCCCGGGGCCCAGCCCGGCGGAATGTCCCTGTCGCTCGGCGATATCGCGGTGAGCGGCGACACCATCATGACGCCGGCCGGGCCGATGCAGCTGAAGGGCGCAGTGTGGACGGCGACCGATATGTCGCGGACGGAGGAGAGGATCCCGGCGCACGCGGTCGTGCTCGCCATCGTCTTCTTCCTCTTCTGTCTGCTCGGCCTGCTCTTCCTCCTGATGAAGGAGCGGGTGACGACCGGGTTTGTGCAGGTCACGGTGAACAGCGGGGGCCGGCACCACGCCACGATGATCCCGGTGCAGTCACGCGAGCAGGTGATGTGGGTGCTCAACCAGGTCAACTACGCCCGGTCGCTGAGCGTGTGAGCACCGGGGAGTCCTGGGGTCCCGCCGAGCCTGCGGGCCCCACTGGGGCATCGGTCCGGACGCGCACCCTCCGCCGGGCGTCGGTCACGCTCGGCATCGGTGCGGCGGCCGCCGTCTACCTCTGGCACACCGATCCGCACCAGCCGGGGCAGCTGCTGATCCCCTGCCCCTTCAAATGGACCACCGGACTGTTGTGCCCACTGTGCGGCGGAACCCGGATGGCGTACGACCTGATGCACGGCGAGGTCCTGACGGCCTTCCACGACAACGCCGTGCTGCTCCTTCTGGGCGGGCCGGCCGTGGCGTACGCCGTCGCGCGCTGGCTGGTCGCCGGCCTCCGCGGGCGGGTCTACCGGCCCCGGCTGTCGGGCCGCGGCAATGCCGTGGTGCTCGGCATCGCCGCGGTGTGGATGCTCGCCCGCAATCTCGTCGGCTAGGGACGGTCCGGCCGCGGTCCGGACCGTCCGGCCTCAGTGCGTCAGTGCGTCAGTGCGTCAGTGCGTCAGCGCACGGTGACCGTGACGACCGGCGAGGTGGTGCTGCCGGTGGCCATGCGGAGCTGGTTGACGCCCTTGATGCCGAGCTTGACCCGCACCGAGTAGGCACCGCTGGAGTTGACCGGCGTCTGCGCGGGCAGCGAGACCCACTTCGCGCCCTGCTTCTGCTGGACGGTGAGCTTGGTGCCGGCCTTGATGCCCTTGGCCACGCCGGTGATCCGGAACTGCTCCCAGGCCTTGACCGTCGTCGCACTGGCCTTGGCCGTCAGGGTGGCGGCGGCCGGTGCGGCGGCGACGACCGGCTTGGGCGAGTGGAGGTCCTGCGGTGCGGCGAAGGCCGCGGCCGAGCCGCCGGCCAGCAGGGAGACGGCGATGACGCCGACGGAGGCGTAGCGAAGTGCACGGTTCATAGGGGTTCCTCACGGAAGGGGCCGGCCCGTTGGCCGACCGGCCTGTTGGTGACCTTCACTGAGGAACATGCCCTGACAGCACCGGATAGTTCCCACGTACCGGCACACACCGGCCATTTATGACAGAACTGGCTGGAAGTGAACGTAGCACCTTCCGGCGGCAGTTGAGGAAGACGCCCGGCACCGATGGTGCCGAACCGACGACCGACGGGACAACAGGGCGACGCCTGCGGCTACAACGCCGCCAGCAGCCAATAACCCGTGGCCAGGAACACCACCCCGGACAGCAACGCCGTCACGGTGGCGACCGGACGGCTGACACCCTCGGCGACCGGGGTACCGGTCCGCGCGCAGACGCCCGTCCACACCAGAAGTCCGGCGCCGAACAGCGCGAAGGCCACACCGGCGAATGCCTCGGGTCCACTCTCCATGCGCGCAGCGTGGCACCCCGGCGCGGCATCCCGGCGAACGCGGGATGAACGCCGTCCGCATGTCGCCCACCGCTTCCCCCCGCCCTCGTCAGCCGCCCGCGTCAGCCGCCCGCGTCAGCCGCCCGCGGCCACCGGCTCCAGGAACCCCTGCTCGACCAGCATCCGGATCGAGGCCGGGGTGCGGTCCCGCAGCAGGACCGGGTCCTCGCCGACGAGTTGGGCGATGGCGTCCAGAATCCGCCCGGCGGGCATCGAGCCGTCACACACCCCGGCGAAGCCCGCGCCCACCGTGTCCACCTTCGTGGCCCGCCGCATACCGCGGTTCTGCCGCAGCACCACATGCTCCGGATCCTCCGCCCCGGGCAGCCCGACCTGCTCCTGGACCACCTCGTCGGCGAGCCGGAAATGGCCGGCCAGCAGCGCCGCGTCGTCCGTGGCCCGCAGATAGTCCTGACGGTCGAAGTGCCGTACGACCGACTCCCCCAGCGGCTGCTCGACCGGATGCGGCCATTCCTCGACGGTGAGGGAGGGAGCGTCCGAACCGGACTTGCGCAGCGTGATCCACCCGAAGCCGATGGCCTTGGTCTTGCGTGCCTCGAACTCGTCGAGCCAGGCGTCGTACCGCGCCGTGTACGCCTCGTCGCCCGCCCGGTGATCGCCCGCGTCGCGCAGCCACAGCTCGGCGTACTGGGTGATGTCCTGCACCTCGCGCTGCACGATCCAGGCGTCACAGCCGCGCGGCACCCAGGACCGCAGCCGGTCGTGCCACTCCTCGCCCGCCACATGCTGCCAATTGGCCAGCAGCTGGCAGTAACCGCCGTCGTTGAGATGCGCGGCGGACTGCTGGACGAGCGTCCGGCACAGGTCGTCGCCGCCCATGCCGCCGTCCCGGTAGGTGAGGCGGGCGCCCGGGGAGATCACGAACGGCGGGTTGGACACGATCAGGTCGTACGTCTCGTCACCGACCGGCTCGAACAGCGAGCCCTCCCGCAGGTCCGCCGTCCCCGCTCCGGAGAGCGCCAGCGTCAGCGCGGCGATCCGCAGCGCCCGGGGGTTGAGGTCGGTGGCCGTGACGCGGGTGGCGTGCTGGGCGGCGTGCAGCGCCTGGATGCCGGAGCCCGTACCGAGGTCGAGCGCCTTGGTGACCGGCCGGCGCGTGGTGATCCCGGCCAGGGTCGTGGACGCACCGCCGACGCCGAGCACCAGCTGTGCCCGGTCCGCCTCCCCGACGCCCCGGATACCGCCGGCCCCGCCGACCGCGCAGCCCAGGTCGGAGACGATCCACCAGTCCTGCCCCTCGGGGCCGCCGTACGGGCGCACATCCACACTGGCGCGCAGCTCGTCGCCGTCCTGCACCAGCCAGCCGTCGGCGAGGCAGTCCGCGACCGGCAGCGCGGCCTGCGCGCGCCGCGGCTCCACCGGGCGCTGCAACAGGAACAGCCGCACCAGGGTCTCCAGCGGGCTGTCGCCGCGCGTGGCCCGCAGGGCGGGAACGGTCTCGCTGCGCGCCAGCGCGGCATAGGCCGGTGCGCCGAGCAGGTCCAGCAGCCCGTCGGCGGTGAAGGCGGCGGCCAGCAGCGCTTCGCGCAGCCGGGCCGTGCGGGCGTTGCTCTCGGGGTCCTGGGCATCTGCGGTGGGGAGGTGCGTACTCACGCCCACCATTGTCGGCCCTGCCACTGACAAACGGCGACGGCCCGGCGCCACACCCTTCTCGGGCGCGTCGCCGGGCCGTCGGAGCCGTTGCCGGTTCGCGGATGCCGCGGCTCACCGGCTCGGCCGGCTCCCGTGGCCGCTACGACTTCTTGGACTGCGTGGGCGCCGGGGCACCGGACGCAGCGGGGTTCTGGCATCCCTTCTGGGCGGCCATCGCCGTGCCGACGTCACCGGCCTCGAGGTTCTTGAAGGCGGCCTCACTCTGCTTGTTGAGCTTGTTGATGCCGTTGGAGAGGTCGCGCAGACCGTCCGCGAACTTGAGCTTGTCCGAGGTATCGAGGCTGTCGACCTGCTTCTGGAGGTTCGCGTAGCCCTTGGAGAGCGAGTTGAGCTCCTTGACGGCGTTCTGCTGGGCCTGCTTGCCCTGGTCGGTCGGCGGGGGCCCGGCCTTCTCCAGGGACTTGGCCAGCGAGGCGTAGGCGCCGGAAATCTTCTGGAAGGCGGCCGAGTCGGTCTGCTGGACCTTCTTGGAGTCCGTGCTGCCGTTGTCGGCCGTCTGCATGGCGCCGTTGGCGTCCTGGATCTTCTTGAACTGAGCCTGCGCAGGGTCGCAGAAACTCTTCGCCCAGTCATTGAGCTTCTTGCTGCTGTCGTCGCTGCAGCCGGTCAGCGCGAGCACCAGTGCGGCACCGCCGGACAGTGCAGCCACAAGCTTCTTGTTCACCGGATTGGTCCCTTCCATGGCTCTCGGCCCCGGAACATACACGTCCAAAGGGCCTGGGCCACCGGTCGGGCATCCCGCCCTGCCCTCATTGCAGCCATTTGCACCAAGGACCGCAGGGCCACCCGAGCACGCGGAAGGCGGGTGGCCGGCGCCTGCAAAATACGCCGTCCACCCGCCCAGTTGAGCGGTCCGCGAGCCCTTTCGGTGGTCCTTTCCGGCTAGGACGCCACCGCTGTCTTGGCCGACTTGGCGATACTTTCCGGATCTTCGGAGTTGTCTTCGTCACCCACGGCGATTCCACGCCGCTTGGAGACGTAGACCGCCCCGACGATGACGGCGATCGCCAGCGCCGCGACCACGAGCCGGACGCCCGCGCTCTTGTCCTGGCCGTATGAGAACTTGACCACAGCGGGCGCGATCAGCAGCGCCACCAGGTTCATGACCTTCAGCAGCGGGTTGATCGCCGGGCCCGCGGTGTCCTTGAACGGGTCGCCGACGGTGTCACCGATGACCGTTGCGGCATGCGCCTCGCTGCCCTTGCCGCCGTGATGCCCGTCCTCGACCAGCTTCTTGGCGTTGTCCCACGCGCCACCGGAGTTGGCGAGGAAGACCGCCATCAGCGTGCCGGTGCCGATCGCACCCGCCAGGAACGAGCCGAGCGCGCCGACGCCCAGCGAGAAGCCGACCGCGATCGGGGTGAGCACGGCCAGCAGCCCGGGGGTGGCCAGCTCACGCAGTGCGTCCTTGGTGCAGATGTCCACGACCCGCCCGTACTCGGGCTTCTCGCTGTAGTCCATGATCCCGGGGTGCTCCCGGAACTGCCGGCGCACCTCGAAGACCACCGCTCCCGCCGACCGCGAGACCGCGTTGATCGCCAGCCCGGAGAACAGGAAGACCACCGAGGCGCCGAGGATCAGCCCGACCAGGTTGTTGGGCTGCGAGATGTCCAGGCTGAGGCCCATCCCGGTGGCGGCGTTGCCGACCTCCTGTACGGCGGTGGCGATCGCGTCCCGGTACGAGCCGAAGAGCGCGGCCGCGGCCAATACGGCCGTCGCGATGGCGATGCCCTTGGTGATGGCCTTGGTCGTGTTGCCGACCGCGTCCAGGTCGGTCAGCACCTTCGCGCCGTCACCGGTGACATCGCCGGACATCTCGGCGATGCCCTGCGCGTTGTCGGAGACCGGGCCGAAGGTGTCCATCGCCACGATCACGCCGACGGTGGTCAGCAGGCCGGTGCCGGCCAGCGCCACCGCGAACAGCGCCAGCATGATGGAAGCGCCGCCCAGCAGGAACGCTCCGTAGACGGCCAGGCCGATCAGCACCGCCGAGTAGACGGCCGATTCCAGGCCGATCGAGATACCGGAGAGGATGACGGTGGCCGGGCCGGTCAGCGAGGTCTTCCCGATGTCCTTCACGGGCCGCCGGTTGGTCTCGGTGAAGTAGCCGGTCAGCTGCTGGATCAGCGCGGCCAGCACGATGCCGATGGCGACCGCCACCAGTGCCAGCATCCGCGGGTCGCCGCTGCGGCTGAGGATCTCGACGTCGGTGACACCCTTCAGGCCCTGGTAGTTGGACGGCAGGTAGGCGAACACGGCGACGGCCACCAGGACCAGCGAGATGCCCGCGGAGATGAAGAAGCCGCGGTTGATGGCCGTCATGCCGCTGCGGTCGCTGCGCCGGGGCGCGACCACGAAAATGCCGATCATCGCGGTGAGGACACCGATGGCCGGAACCAGCAGCGGGAAGGCGAGCCCGGCGTCGCCGAAGGCCGCCATGCCGAGGATGAGCGCGGCGACCAGGGTGACCGCGTACGACTCGAAGAGGTCGGCGGCCATACCGGCGCAGTCACCGACGTTGTCGCCCACGTTGTCCGCGATGGTCGCGGCGTTGCGCGGGTCGTCCTCGGGAATGCCCTGCTCGACCTTCCCGACGAGGTCGGCGCCGACGTCCGCGGCCTTGGTGAAGATGCCGCCGCCGACCCTCATGAACATCGCGATCAGCGCGGCGCCGAGGCCGAAGCCCTCCAGCACCTTGGGCGCGTCGACCGCGTACACGAGCACCACGCAGGAGGCACCGAGCAGGCCCAGCCCCACGGTGAACATTCCGACGACGCCACCGGTACGGAATGCGATCTTCATCGCCTTGTGAGAGACGGCCGTAAGATCCCTTTCCCGGGTATCGCCGTCTTCGGGAGTGGCTTCCCGGGCGGCCGCCGCGACGCGCACATTGCTGCGCACGGCAAGCCACATGCCGATATAGCCGGTGGCCGCCGAGAATCCGGCGCCGATCAAGAAGAAGGCGCTGCGTCCGGCGCGCTGCGTCCAATTGTCCGCAGGCAGCAGCATGAGCAGGAAGAACACCACGACGGCGAATACGCCGAGGGTCCGCAACTGCCGTGCCAGGTAGGCATTTGCGCCTTCCTGCACGGCCGCCGCGATCTTCTTCATACTGTCGGTTCCCTCACCGGCCGCGAGCACTTGGCGGACCAGCACCGCCGCGACTGCCAGCGCCGCCAGGGCGACCACGGCGATCACCAGCACGATGCCGCGGTTGCCCGCCGTAAGTGACGGCCCGGCCAGAAAAGTGGGGGTGTCAAGCAACTGAGGGGTGTAAGGCCCCGCCATTCGTCCTCCTTGACGTTTGGCACATGGGCGCGCGGAAGCACGCTCAGGCGTCCTGAGCAAGATGTGGACGGATTGTAGGGAGCCGCGGTTGATCAAAACAGTACGCGTCAAAGGGAATTCGCCGGTAGCTGGGAAGATCAAAAGGCCGACGGGCTACGGAATTCGCCCGGACGAAGGAAAGCGGCGAATTCGCTGACCACTGCCCGATGATCTCTCTGTCGTACTGATCGCCCACGGGTCGCCCGCTGATCGCCGCTGCTCAAGGACGCCGCCTCGGAGCCTGCGCCGATTGAGGTGTGCGTGACGCCGGAGAGAATTGATCCGCCCGGCTACGGCCGAACGGGTGACCCATGGCGCGCGAACCGCTCCCCGCCACCCGATGAAGAGCCGTCAGATCGAGTCCGGATCGCAACGCATGAGACGGGAGCGGAGACCGGGAACATTCGGTACGGCGAAGCTGAGGCGGTCCGGCGAAGCTCCGGCGAAGCCCCCGTACCGCGGTCAGCGACGCTCCTCAGCGCCATCGGGAGCCGAGGCGGTCCGCCCGTGGTGGGGCAGGCCGCCCCCTCCCCGGCCCGTGCCGGCGCCGGACCGGGCCCCGCCGGGGGGGCACGAAGTCAGCACACGTCGGTGTGCACGGGGTCAGCACACATCGGTGCGCAGGGTCAGCGCACGTCGGTGTGCGCAGGGTCAGCGCCTCACGGGGCCGGAGCCATCACGGAGGTGGGAGACCGGCAGAACGCCGTACGGGCGCCCTCTCCGGCGATCTCGCGGCCGACCGGCGCCGCTCTCGTGCGCGAGCCCGCCACAGCCGCCGTCATCGCCCTCGGAGCGTCGGTGCGTGGAAGGACTGCGGACGTGACGGTTCATGTGGAAGGACTGCGGAACGTGACGATTCATGCCGCGCCACCTACGACGGACAGCGCGGCTCGGAGGCATCCCCCGGAAAGGCTTCGGAGGCGTTCCCCTGAAGAGACGGCGGAAGCGCTACGGCAGGACCGCGGCCGTCGTGGTGGGCCAGGTCATGCGGATCAGCCCGCCGTCCTTGCCGGCGGTCACCTCGACATCGTCGACCAGCCCGCTGATCACGGCGAGACCCATCTCGTCCTCGCCCTCGGCATCGCTCTCCGCGACGCCCTCGGCTTCGTCGGCGCCGTGCGCCGTACCGGAGTCGCCGGTCACCCCGTCGCCCACTTCGATGGAGAACTTCTTCTCGTCCTCGATCAGCAGGACCCGCACCGGTGCCGCGATCTCATGGCTCTCGTGCAGGCCCACGGCCCGGCTGCACGCCTCACCGACGGCGAGCCGCACCTCGTCCAGCACGGCCTCGTCCACCCCCGCGCGCCGTGCCACAGCAGCCGCGACCAGACGCGCGGTGCGGACATGCTCGGGAAGGGCGCTGAAACGAAGTTCGACGGTGGCCATGCCATCCCCCTCGATATGCGGGCGTGCGACGCAGGGGGCCGGACCTCCGTCCGGTACCCCCCACTTCTTCCTCCCCCCGCGCCTGAGGGCGCGGGGGACCGGCAAAACCGTCAGTCAGTCGCCGAGACGGCTTCCTCGACCGAGGTGTGAATCGGAAACACCTTGGTCAGTCCGGTAATACGGAAGATCTTGAGAATGCGCTCCTGGTTGCAGACCAGGCGCAGCGAGCCCTCATGGGCACGCACCCGCTTGAGCCCGCCGACCAGTACGCCGAGCCCAGTGGAGTCCAGGAAGTCGACACGTTCCATGTCCACCACGAGGTGGTAGCTTCCGTCGTTCACAAGCTCGACCAGCTGCTCCCGCAGCTTGGGCGCGGTGTATACATCAATCTCGCCACCGACCTCGACGACCGTACGGTCGCCAACGGTCCGGGTCGACAGGGACAGGTCCACGGATCCTCCAGCACCTTGCTATCGAGCGGTCGCCCCCCTGGGGCCTCCCCACCGAAGGTAGGGGCGGATCTGGCAGCCGCCATGGCATTCAATCACTTACCAGTAGGCGTGCACGACGCCCTTTAAGCATTGTCCGTCACTCCGGTGACACACTCGGTGCCGATGGCCTCCAATCCACTCCCGCCGGATGCGGGTGCGCGCCCGTCCCCAGGCATGATTCTCGAACGTCTCGCCAGGGGCGCGACCCGCGCTGCGCGCATCACTCATACGGAGCACTTGCCCCCGCGCATCGGCAGCCATGCCGACTGGCCGGAACAGATCCGGCCGGAAGTGATCGACGCCATCCGCTCGGCCGGAATCGATCGTCCCTGGGCCCACCAGGCACGGACGTCCGAACACGCACTGCGCGGCGAATCGGTCGTCGTCGCCACCGGCACCGCCTCGGGGAAGTCCCTGGCGTATCTCGCACCGGTCCTCTCCACGCTCCTGGACGGCTCCGCGGCCCCGAACGGGAGAGGGGCCACGGCCCTCTATCTGGCCCCCACGAAGGCGCTGGCGGCCGATCAGCGGCGTGCCGTACGTGAGCTGGCCGCCCCGCTGGGCCCGGCCGTACGGCCCGCGGTCTACGACGGCGACACCCCCGTCGAGGAGCGCGAGTGGGTCCGTCAGTACGGCAACTACGTCCTGACCAACCCCGACATGCTGCATCGCGGCATCCTGCCGTCGCACCCCCGCTGGTCCTCCTTCCTGCGCGCGCTGCGCTATGTCGTCATCGATGAATGCCACAGCTACCGCGGCGTCTTCGGCTCCCATGTCGCGCAGGTCGTCCGCCGGCTACGTCGTATCTGCGCCCGCTACGGCTCCGAGCCCGTTTTTCTGCTCGCCTCCGCCACGGCCGCGGAGCCGGGACAGGCCGCGACCCGGCTCACCGGCCTGCCCGTGGTGGAAATCACCGAGGACGCCTCGCCGCGCGGCGAGTTGGTCTTCGCGCTGTGGGAGCCGCCGCTGACCGAACTCCACGGCGAGCAGGGCGCCCCGGTCCGCCGGACCGCCACCGCCGAGACCGCGGATCTGCTCACCGACCTCGCCGTCCAGGGCGTACGCACCGTCGCCTTCGTCCGCTCCCGGCGCGGTGCCGAACTGATCGCCCTGATCGCGCAGGAACGGCTCGCGGAGGTGGACCGCTCGCTGCCCGGACGGGTCGCCGCCTACCGGGGCGGATATCTGCCCGAGGAACGCCGCGCCCTGGAACGCGCCCTGCACAGCGGTGAGCTGCTCGGCCTGGCCGCCACCACCGCGCTCGAACTGGGCGTGGACGTCTCCGGGCTGGATGCCGTGGTCATCGCCGGCTATCCGGGGACCCGGGCGTCCCTGTGGCAGCAGGCCGGCCGGGCGGGCCGCTCCGGGCAGGGCGCGCTCGCCGTGCTCGTGGCCCGCGACGACCCGCTGGACACCTATCTCGTCCACCACCCCGAGGCGCTCTTCGACCAGCCCGTCGAGTCCACCGTCCTCGACCCCGACAACCCGTATGTGCTCGCCCCGCACCTGTGCGCGGCCGCCGCCGAACTCCCGCTCACCGAATCGGACTTCCCGCTCTTCGGGCCCGCGGCCGGCGGTCTGATGCCGCAGCTGGAGGCCGCGAGCCTGCTGCGCCGGCGCGCCAAGGCCTGGCACTGGACGCGCCGGGAGCGCGCCGCCGACCTCACCGACATCCGCGGGCAGGGCGGCTCGCCGGTACAGATCGTGGAGGCCGGCACCGGGCGGCTGCTGGGCACCGTGGATGCCGCCGCCGCGCACACCGCCGTCCACGACGGCGCGGTCCACCTCCACCAGGGCCGTACCTATGTCGTGCAGCAGCTCGACCTCGCCGACGATGTGGCACTCGTCGAGGAGGCCAGCCCGCCCTATTCCACGACTGCCCGCGACACCACGGCGATCTCCGTCCTCGACACCGACACCGAGATCCCCTGGGGCGACGCCCGGTTGTGCTTCGGGTCCGTCGAGGTCACCAACCAGGTCGTCTCCTTCCTGCGCCGCAAGCTGATCACCGGCGAGGTCCTGGGCGAGACCAAGCTCGATCTGCCGCCCCGTACGCTGCGCACCCGCGCGGTGTGGTGGACGGTCACCGAGGACCAACTCGACGCCGCCCGCGTCAATCCCGAGCAGCTGGGCGGCGCTCTGCACGCCGCGGAACACGCCTCCATCGGCATGCTGCCGCTCTTCGCCACCTGCGACCGCTGGGACATCGGCGGCGTCTCCGTGCCCCTCCACCCGGACACCCTCCTGCCGACCGTCTTCGTCTACGACGGCCACCCGGGCGGCGCCGGATTCGCCGAGCGCGCCTTCCACACGGCCGCCGACTGGCTCACCGCCACCCGCAGCGCCATCGCCTCCTGCGAATGCGAGGCCGGCTGCCCTTCCTGCATCCAGTCGCCCAAGTGCGGCAACGGCAACGACCCGCTCCACAAACGGGGCGCCATCCGGCTGCTGGGCGAGCTGTTGCGCGGTGCGCCGCAGGGGGCGTAGCGAGGTGCGCAGCAGGGGGCGCAGCGGGGGTGCCGCCGCGGGCCGGGCACCGGCCGGGGCCAGAGCCGGGGCCGGGGCCAGGGCCGGGGTCGGGGTCGGGGCCGGGGCCGGGGCCGGGGTCAGAGCCGCGGCCGGGGTCAGGGTCGGGGCCAAGGCAGGGGTCAGGGTCGGGGCCAAGGCAAGGGCCCGGGTCGGGGTCGGGGTCGCCGCGGCTCGGGCCCGCGCCGGGTCACCGCGTCCCGGCGGTCCGGCCCGCGCCCGTACCCGGGAGGTGAACGGGCGGCTGCCCGCCTCGGCCGAGACATCCGCGACCGGCCCGGTCACCACGCAGCGCACCAGACGGGTGTGCTGCGCGGCCGCCACCCGGCGGGCCGCCGCGCAGGCCACCGGCGGGCCCCGCAGGGCATGATCCGCGGCGGCCAGCGCCGCCAGGTCCGCGGCGCCACCCGCCCGGTGCCGTGCCGTGACGGCCTGGCCCACGCCGATCAGGGCCACGAAGACCGCACAGAGCGCCGCCGCGGCGAAGACCGTCCACACCGTCGCCGAGCCCTCATCGCCGCACCGTCTCCTCCGCAAGAGCCACCGCCTCCCCCGTGACCTGCACCGTCAGCCGCCCCACGCCGGGCAGCTCGGCCGCGACCCGTACACGCACCAGATCGCCCTCCCGTGCCAGGGCGATCCGCGCGCGCCGTGGAGCCGCGCCCCGGGCTGCCGAGATCACCGCCGCCCGCGGCTCCGACCGTGCCGCGGCACGCGCCCCGGCCCGCGCCGCGTCCACACACTCGATACGGGCACAGACCGCCATCAGCCCCCAGATGAGCGTCGCCACCACCGCCACCAGGACGGGTAGGGCCACGGCCGTCTCCGCCGTCACGAATCCGGCGTCGCGAGTCCGCGGGGTGCCCCGGGCCCGCAGGCCCGGGGCACCGCCGTCAGAACTGGACATTGATCGCCCGCTCGAGCGTCGACCGCAGCAACGCCTGCACCGGTCCGCTCGTCACGACCTTGTAGAGCACCGCGGCCAAGGCACACGCCGCGAGCGTCCCGACGGCGTACTCCGCCGTGGTCATCCCCCGGTCGTCGGCCCCGATCGCGCGCAGCTCCGCCCACCACCGTCGCAACCCTCCGCACCTTGCACCCCGAAACATTCGAACCCCCTTTGAACGGCCCTGATCCATGGCCTCTGATGAATTGACCTCTGATCCATTACTTCTGGTGAATGGCTTGGTGAATTGGCTTCTGACATGCCGGTTGAACTGGCCTCCGGCATGGCTTCCGGCATGGCCCCTCGCATGGCCGGTGAGCCGGTCCGTCCGTCGGCCCCGTTCCGGTCCACGGGCCTCGCCGCGATCTCCGCAACGGCCCGCGAACGCGCTGTGTCCGCCGCTCAGTTACGTCCCAGCAGGCCGCTTGCCAGGCCGATCAGCACGGGTGCCACCCCGAGCGTCAGGAACGCCGGCAGGAAGCACACCGACAGCGGCAGCGTGACCAGCACCCCGGCCCGCCGGGCCTGCGCGGTTGCCGCCCGGGCCTGCTCCGCCCGGAGTTCGGCGGCGATCCGGGACGCCGACTCGACGGCCGGTACCCCGGATATCCCGGCGCGCTCCATACAGCGCGCCAGTCCTTCGGCGCCGGGGAGAGCCGCCAACCGTGGCCAAACGGCCGCCGGTTCACCGCCCAGGCGCAGTTCCGCCGCCACCTGGCGCAGCCGCTGTGCGACCGGCCCGTCGAGCGACCGGCCCACCGCCTCCGCCGATTCCCGTGGTCCGGCCCCGGCCGCGAGGCAGGCCGCCAGCAGATCGCCGGCCGGGGCCAGCTCCGCCCGTACCTCCGCGACCGCCGAACGCACCGCCTCCGCACCCCGTTGGCGGGCCAGGTAACGCTGCGCGCCGTAGCCCACGGCGAGTCCCACCAGGATCCCCGCCATGCCACCGACGAGGATGACCACGAGGCCGGCCGCCCCCAGGGGCCCGGCCCACTCCCCCAGCCGGCCGTTCCGTGGCGCGCCGTCCCTCACCGTCCCTGCTCGCCGACGCCACCGGACACGGGCGAAGGATCCGGTCCGGGCCCCGTCCCTCCCGCCCCGGTCCTGTCCGGTGGCCCACACCGCCGGGACCCGTCTCCGAACGGCGCGTCCGCGGTGTGCCTCCCGCACCAGCGCCACGGCACACAGCACCGCTGCCATGGCGGCGACCGCCATCCCCACCCTGTGGACAACTTCCGCGCTCACACCGATCCCCTCCCTACGCGTCTTCCGCGGCCGCGACGATCCGCGCCGTCCAGGCCACCCCGCCCCACTCCAGAAGCCCGCCGACCACCAGGCAGCCCCACCCGACCGGGGTGTGCAGCAGCACCCGCAGTGGGTCGGCTCCCAGGGCGCTGCCCATCAGGAGCCCGGCCGCCGGCAGCAGTGCGAGCATCAGCGCGGTGGCCCGGGGACCCGCCAACTGGGCACGCAGCTCGTCGCGCTGATCCCGCTGCGCCCTGAGCCCGGCCGCGATCCGCTCCAGCCCCGAGGCCAGCCCCGCGCCGCCCTCCACGGCCACCTGCCAGCAGGCGGCCATGCCGGTCAGTCCCGCTGCCCCCGGCTGCCGCGCCGCCGAACGCAGCGCCTGGGGCACATCCCCGCCGTACCGCGCGGCCGCCAGCACCGCCGAGCCCGCCGCTCCCAGGCCCGGCGCCCCCGCGGCGAGCAGGGCCTGGGCGGGCTGCCGCCCGGCCCGCAGCTCGCCCGCCACCGCCGCGCACAGCCCGATCACCGCGGCGGCGCGCCGTTCGCGCACACGCCCCGCGCCACGGGTGACCAGCCACCGGCGGACAAGGAAGACGGCGACCACGGAAGCGACCGCCGGGAACACGGATCCGCCCAGCACCCCCAGCGCCAGACCCGCGGGCAGACACCAGACCTCCGGCCCCAAGTCCCCCCAGCGGCCGATGCTCCAACGGCGCCCCGCTTCCCCCTCGACCAGCCGCCCCGCGCACCACTTCCGTGCCCCCTCACCCCGCAACCAGGCCCGCCATCCCCCTGCCGACTCCGCCTCTCCGCGGCCCCCGAGCAGCGCCCGGGCCCGCCGCCTTACGTCCTCCGGCCGGCCACCCGCCGACCGGAGGGCAGCGCCCGCGCAGAGCACCGCGACCACCAGCGCCACCCCGGCCACACTCATCGGGACACACCCCCGCCCCGCTCACACAGCTGCCTCAACCGCCCCCAGCCGCGCCCCTCTTGGAAGCCGCACGGGCCCCAGACGGCAGCCGGCACGGTCACCACGAACCCCTCGCGGTCCCGCTCCAGGACATGCAGCTCGGCGATCCGGCGCCGCCCCGTCCGGTCGCGTACGAGATGCAGGACGACCGCGAGCGCGGCCGCCAGCTGGCTGTGCAGCGCGGCGCGATCCAGTCCCGCGGTCGAACCCAGGGCCTCCAGGCGGGCGGGGACATCACATGCGGCGTTGGCATGGACCGTGCCGCAGCCGCCCTCATGGCCCGTGTTCAGGGCCGCCAGCAGGTCCGTGACCTCAGCACCGCGCACCTCGCCGACCACCAGCCGGTCCGGGCGCATCCGCAGCGCCTGGCGTACGAGGTCCCGCAGCGTCACCCGGCCGACGCCCTCCTGGTTGGCGGGCCGGGTCTCCAGCCGCACCACATGCGGATGGTCCGGCCGCAGCTCCGCCGAGTCCTCGGCCAGGACGATCCGCTCGGCAGGGCCGACCAGGCCGAGCAGCGTGCTGAGCAGAGTCGTCTTGCCGGAGCCCGTACCGCCGCTGATCAGGAACGACAGCCGGGCCGCCAGCAGCGCCCGGAGCAACCGGTCGCCGCCCGGCGGGACCGTGCCGGCCGCCACCAGCTCCGCGAGGCCGAAGGCCCGCGGCCGCAGCACCCGTAGGGACAGACAGGTCCCGGCGACGGCCACCGGGGGCAGCACGGCATGCAGCCGGGTGCCGTCCGGAAGGCGGGCGTCCACCCATGGCCGGGCATCGTCCAGCCGCCGGCCGGCCACCGCCGCCAGCCGCTGGGCGAGTCTGCGTACCTCTGCCGCGTCCCGGAAGCGGACGTCCGTACGCTCCAGCCCACCACCGCGGTCCACCCATACCTCGTCCGGCGCGGTGACCAGAACGTCCGTGACATCGGGCGCGGCCAGCAGCGGCTCCAGCGGCCCGCTGCCCACCATCTCGGACCGCAACGCGGCCACCACGCCCAGCACTTCGGCGTCCCCCAGCAGCCGCCCCTGCTCGCGCAATGCCACGGCCACCCGGGCGGGTGTCGGCTCCGCCCCGGCCTCGGCGAGCCGCCGGCGCACCACCTCCAGCAAGTCCTGTCCCTGGCTCATGGCCGGCCTCCGCCCCGGCCGGCCACACGGAATGCCACCGGGTCGACCGCAGGGCCCTTCGCGCCGGTGCGAGGTCCCGTGCCCCGCCCGGGGCCGCCGCCCGGTCCTGGCTCCGGGGCGGCCGGCGGCCCGCCGCCGTCGCCCCCGCTCTCCGTCAGCCGCTCCCAGAACGCCGTGCAGAACCTCGCCAGCGGTCCGCGCACCTGCGCCCCCGGTGGCACCCCTCGCGACAGATCCGCCAACAGGCCCGCCTCCCAGGGCACTTCACCGGCCAAGGGCAGCTCCATGAGGCGGGCGATCTCGTCGGGCGGCAGGCCGTGCCCATGGCGTCCGGGAGCCCCGCGCGCCACCACGCGCAGATCGCCGAGCACCTTCTGCACCCCGGCGGCCACCCGCTGCGCCGCCGCGACCGCGCGCAGCTCCGTAGGGACGAGCAGCAGACCCATGTCCACCTGGACCAGGGCCTCCATCACCGACACGTCGACCCTGCGCGGCAGGTCCACCACCACGACACCGCCGCGCCGGCGCGCCGCGGCCATGACCGCGCGCATGGCCGGGGGCGGGATGGTGACATCCGAGCCCCGGTCCCAGCTGAGGACCCGGAACGAGTGCAGCCGCGGCAATGACTCGGCCAGGGCGCCGCAGGCCACCCGGCCCCGTGATTCGGCGAAGGCGGGCCAGCGCAGGCCCTTTTCCTTCTCACCGCCCAGCAGGACGTCCAGCCCACCGCCCAGCGGGTCCCCGTCGACGAGCAGCGTGCGCCGTCCCGTGCGGGCCGCGGTGACGGCCAGCGCGCCGGCCAGGGTGCTCGCGCCGGCGCCGCCGCAGCCGCCGATGACGCCGACCGTCAGGGCCGGCGGTCCGACGCCCTCGACCGCATCGGCGATCCGGTCCGCCAGCCAGCGCTCGCCGTCGGGGAGCGCCAGCACCCGCTCGGCGCCGAGGGCGACGGCCAGCCGCAGGACGGCCGGATCGTCCGCATCCCGCCCCGTGAGGATGACGCCCGCCCGGCGTCCGGCACCGCGCAGTCGGTGCGCGCAGTCCGCACCGATGATCACCAGGGGCGGCGCTTCCCAGTCCCCTTTGCGGGCAGGCAGGCCGTGCGCCACTTCGGGCAGCGCCCCGGCCGCCGCACACAGCCGCAGAAGATCGTCGAGGAGTCTTTCGTCCTCGGTGATGATCAGCGGACCGCCCCGCTCCTCGCCGGTGTGGACCGGCCGTTCCGATGGCGTGATTCCGGCCACGTTCCGTCCCCCCTATCGCTACGCGGCTCGCACCTCCGCGAACTCGCGGACTTTTACGTTGCAGCGATCGGGAAAATCTTGTGGATCTTGAACCAAATTTGTGGACAACTCCGCGGCTGTGAATATCCCTGTCACCTATTCCAGCGACGGACGGCCACTTCTGGGGCGCAAGGTGAGCCTTCCTCAGAGCAGTCCCTTGACTACGGTGCGTAAGGGCGCGGGAGCGTCGGGACCGCGGGTGCCGCGCGGGCAAGGGGAAGTGCGGATCGGCGTCCGGTGACGGAAAATGCGTCCGGACATGCGACGACCCCCGCCGGGGGGGAGAGCGGGGGTCGTCCCCACGGCCGACTCGGGGGGGGAGGAGCCGGACCGGGTTAGCACGGTCGCGAACGATCCGTGACTTCCATGGTGTACCCGAGAGCCTTCTCAGGCAAACCCACGCGCCAGACCTTACGCCGAATGGTGGGCGCCTATGCTCGCCCCGTGGAAAACCACTCCGTGCCTCACTCGACTCCCCGTACTGCCGCGTTCTTCGACTTGGACAAGACCGTCATTGCTAAGTCGAGCACGCTGACCTTCAGCAAGTCGTTCTACCAAGGCGGCCTGATCAATCGGCGGGCTGTACTGCGCACTGCGTACGCCCAGTTCGTGTTCCTGGCGGGCGGCGCCGACCACGACCAGATGGAGCGGATGCGCGAATATCTCTCCTCACTGTGCCGCGGCTGGGACGTGGCCCAGGTGCGGGAGATCGTCGCCGAGACGCTGCACGACCTGATCGACCCCATCATTTATGACGAGGCGGCCTCGCTCATCGAGGAACACCATGCCGCGGGGCGGGACGTCGTGATCGTCTCCACCTCGGGCGCCGAGGTCGTCGAGCCGATCGGTGAACTCCTGGGAGCGGACCGGGTGGTGGCCACCCGTATGGTCGTCGGCGAGGACGGCCGCTTCACCGGAGAGGTGGAGTACTACGCCTACGGCCCGACCAAGGCGGAGGCCATCCAGGAGCTCGCCGTGTCCGAGGGCTACGACCTCGAGCGCTGCTACGCCTACAGCGATTCGGCCACCGACGTCCCGATGCTTGCGGCAGTCGGCCACCCCTTCGCCGTCAACCCGGACCGGGCGCTGCGCCGCGAGGCGGTCGCGCGGGGTTGGCCGGTCCTCTCCTTCAATCGGCCGGTCCCGCTCAAGCAGCGGCTGCCGGCGCTGTCGATGCCCTCGCGGCCGGTGCTCGCCGCCATGGCCGCGGTGGGCGCGGCGATGGCCACCGCGACGCTGGTCTGGTACGCGAGCCGGCGGAAAACCGCAAAGCCACGCCTCGGCCTTATTGGCCGGAGCGGGCGCGCCACCCGCAATGACCGCGTTTGAAGTCAAACGTAAAGATCTGGGGCGTGGGGTTCCGCTTGCCCCGCCCGAGTAGTACAAAGGACTTAACGGCCCGCGAGACCAAGGACATCCGAGAGGAACACCTTTAACGCAGGAAGTGGCCCACGGACCGATGCATGAATGTCGGGCACCCACGCGACGTCGACCCGTCGATTGCGGGCCAGCCGCACCAGGTAACCGGACGAAGATTCCGACCTGATGGGCACATATTCGAGCACGCTTGGTAACCCGGCAGACATGCCAGCGGCGGTACCACAATTTGGTACCGCCGCATCCCTTGTTCAGGGGCGAATGAAGCAATCCTTCCGGAATTCTCCGAGCCCTGCCCAAAGTTTTTCGTCCGTCGCTCCTTATGCCGCGCCGCGCTGCAGCGCCTCACAGACGGCAGTGCTCTCCCGTACGCCGAGTTCCACCGCGCGTCCGCAGTGCGCGATCCACGCCGCGACGCCCTCCGGGGTACCCGAGACATAGCCCTCCAGGGCCGCGACATACGCCGCGCGCCCCAGTTCGGCGTGCCCGACCTCGGCGGGACAGATCGACTTCGGGTCCAGTCCGCTGCCGATCAGCACGATCCGCTCCGCTGCCCGCGCGACCAGCCCGTTGTACGTGGCGAACGGCCGCAGGGCGAGCAGCTCACCGTGCACCACCGCCGCGGTCACCAGCGCCGGCGCCTCGCTGCCCGCGAGGAGCAACCGCGCCAGCCCGTCCAGCCGCCCGGCCACCTCCCCGGCGTCCGGCAGCGGCAGCTCGATGAGCGGTTCGTCCACCGGCTCGGCGCCCAGCCGGGGCCGGCCCACCGTCTCGTCAGCGGCACGGCCGGACTCATCGGCGCTTCGGCCCCCGCCCGACGCGGCCACCAGATGGAGCCGCGCCAGCACCCGCAGCGGCGACTGCCGCCACACGCTGAGCAGCTGCCCGGCCTCGGCGGTCAGCCGCAAGGCTGCACCGACCGTTCGCGGGTCACCCTCGACGCCGAAGTCGGTGCGGCGCCGGACCTCTTCGAGCGCCCAGTCGGCCCCCGAGAGGGCCGCGGAACCGCGCGCTCCGCGCAGTGCCGCCTCGGACGTCACCTCGTTGCTGCGGCGTCGCATGACCCGGTGCCCGTAGACCCGGTCGACGCCCTTGCGTACGGAGTCCACGGAGTCGGCGACTCCCGGGAGCGAGGCCAGGGTCACGAGCGGGTCGTCGCTCGCCTGCGGGGGTTCGGGGGACGTCCCCCGGGAGTTTCCAGCCATGGGTACGACCCTACGCACCACCGGGCCGGGCCCCTCGAAGGAGTGGTCTTCCTCACGCAGGCCTCTCACCCAGAGCGAGATCAAGATTACCCTTGGTGAACATGAAGATCGCTTTCGTAGGCAAGGGCGGCAGTGGCAAAACCACCCTGTCCTCCCTGTTCATCCGGCATCTCGCCGCTTCCCGGGTCCCCGTGATCGCCGTGGATGCCGACATCAACCAGCACCTGGGCGCCGCCCTCGGCCTCGACGAGGCGGAGGCCGCCGCACTTCCCGCGATGGGTGCTCATCTGCCGCTGATCAAGGACTACTTGCGCGGCAGCAACCCCCGTATCCCGTCCTCCGAGTCAATGATCAAGACCACCCCTCCCGGTGAGGGCTCGCGACTGCTGCGGGTCGGCGAGGGCAACCCCGTCTACGACGCCTGCGTCCGGGCGGTGGACCTCGACGGCGCCGCCGTGCGGCTGATGGCGACCGGGCCGTTCACCGAGGCCGACCTCGGTGTGGCCTGCTACCACTCCAAGGTCGGCGCCGTGGAGCTGTGCCTGAACCACCTGGTGGACGGCCGCGAGGAGTATGTCGTCGTCGACATGACGGCCGGTTCCGACTCCTTCGCCTCCGGGATGTTCACCCGCTTCGACATGACCTTCCTGGTCGCCGAGCCGACCCGTAAGGGCGTGGCCGTCTACCGCCAGTACAAGGAGTACGCACGGGACTTCGGCGTCCCCTTGAAGGTCGTGGGCAACAAGGTGCAGGGCCCGGAGGACCTGGCGTTCCTGCGCGAGGAGGCCGGCGACGATCTGCTGGTCACCGTCGGCCACTCCGACTGGGTGCGCGCCATGGAGAAGGGCCGCCCGGCCCGCTTCGACCACCTGGAGGAGGCCAACCGGCACGCCCTGGAGACGCTGCACCACACGGCCGACGCCGCCTACGGGCGCCGCGACTGGGAGCGCTACACCCGGCAGATGGTGCACTTCCACCTGAAGAACGCGGAGAGCTGGGGCAATGCGAAGACCGGGGTCGACCTCGCCGCTCAGGTCGACCCGTCCTTCGTGCTCTCCGAGGGAGCAGCCACCCCACAGCCCGCCTGACCTGACAGGCGGCGCATGGCGGGTGCCGCCGGCGCGGCCGGTTCTGCCCGTCGGTACGGACAGGGCCGACACAGACGGGGCCGGTGCGGACGGGCCCGGAGAGGCGTGGGGGAGGTGCACCGCCCAGCCGCCCTTCGGCGCCCGCCCCACCGGCAGCACCCGCCCCTGATGCCGGGCCGCAGCCCTTTCTGCGTCGCGGCTGAGCAGCCGACCCGCTCATTCCCGGTGCCGGTGAGCCCTCCCCGAGCGATTCAGCGAAATCACCGCGCACAAGCCTCCGTACGCCAAAAAGAGCGGAAAACCACAAGACGAAAGCCATCTCGTTCACCTGATAGGGGGATGGATTGCGGCGAATGCCCGCAAAGACTTCTCCTTACCTTTACCTCTCATTACTGTTCATTTACCGATGCTTGAGAGTCACCGGAACCGTCACCCAACAGCGACGACCACCGGTCGGCTCACGTCCCGCCGCAGTACACCGCCGCCCCACGATCGCGCCCCGCGCGACCGCGTCGCCCCGGAGGAGACGGGAATGTCGCAGACCGAGAAGTCGCCGCCGCAACCGCCGCGCACACCGCACCGCACCGAAATCCCTCCCGACCCCCGTTTGTCCTCGGGGCCCGGATCCCGTCCAAAGAAGGACCGGGCGGTCCGCCGCGACCTCTCCGCCTCGGCCGTCGTCTTCCTGCTCGCCGTCCCGCTGTCCCTGGGCCTCGCCCTGGCCACCGGCGCCCCGCTCCAGGCCGGTCTGGTCGCCGCGGTCGTCGGCGGGATCGTCGCCGGTCTGCTCGGCGGCGCCCCGCTCCAGGTGAGCGGCGCGGCAACCGGCCTCCTGGTGGTCACCGCCGATCTGGTGCAGCGCTACGGCTGGCGCGCCACCTGCGCCATCACGGTGCTGGCCGGACTCGTCCAACTCGCCCTGGGCGCCCTGCGCGTGGCCCGCGCGGCGCTTGCCATCAGTCCGGCGATCGTGCACGGCATGCTGGCCGGCATCGGGGCCACCATCGCCCTCGGCCAACTCCATGTGGTGCTCGGCGGCAGCCCGGACAGCTCGGCCCTGGACAATGCCGCCGCGCTGCCCGGCCAGTTGGCCCACCCACACGCCGCCGCACTGCTGATCGGCGCCCTCACCGTCGCCGTGCTCCTCGGCTGGGGACGGCTGCCGGGCCGCGCCGGACGGTGGGCGCGGGTGCTGCCCGCCCCGCTGGCCGCCGTGCTCGCCGCGACGGCCGTCGGCATGGGGACGGAGGTGGCGCGGGTGGAGCTGCCGTCCTGGCGGATGCCCGAGCTGCCCGTGCTTCCGGATGCCTCCCTGCCGGCCCTTGCCGCCGCGGTGCTGACCGTCACCCTCGTCGCCAGCATGGAGTCGCTGCTGTCGGCGGTGGCCGTGGACCGGCTGGCGGCCGAGCGGCCGGACGTCCCCATGGGGCGCGCGCAGCTCAACCGTGAGCTGGCCGGCCAGGGCGTGGCCAATACCGTCTCCGGGCTGCTGGGCGGGCTGCCGATCTCCGGGGGCGCGATGCGCGGCTCGGCCAATGTGCGGGCCGGCGCGGCCACCCGCCGCGCCACGGTGCTGCACGGCGTATGGGTGCTGCTGTGCGCGGGCCTGCTGGCCACGGCGCTGGAGCTGATTCCGCTGGCCGCGCTCGCCGCGCTGGTGATGGTCGTCGGCGTACGGATGGTGAGCTTCGCGCACATCCGGCATGTGCAGCGCCACCGCGAATTCCCGGTGTATGCCGCCACCTTGAGTGGCGTGGTGCTCTTCGGGGTGCTCCAGGGTGTGGCGACGGGCATCGCGGTCGCGGTCTTCCTGGCGCTGCGCCGGCTGACCCACACCCGTATCACGGTGACGGAGGGGGAGGACGGCCACCGGGTGCGGGTCAGCGGGCAGTTGACGTTTCTGGCGGTGCCGCGGCTGACCCGGGCGCTGGCGCAGGTGCCGGCGCACACCGATGTCGTCGTCGAGCTGTGCGGGTCGTTCATGGATCATGCCGCCTACGAGGCGCTGCAGTCCTGGTCGGCCACCCACCAAGCACACGGCGGCCGGGTGACCCTCGGCGGCAGCCCGGGGCGGCCGCTCGCCGCGCAGGCCGGTGCGCACTCCTGCCGGCCGTGGACGCCCTGGCGCAACCATCACTGCACCCGGCCCGCCCCGGACCGGGCGGCGGTCCCGGAGAGCAGCGGCAGCCAACTGCTGGGCGGGGTCTCCGCATTCCAGCGCCATACGGCTCCGCTGGTGCGCGAGGAGCTGTCCCGGCTGGCGCGCGAGGGGCAGCGGCCCACCCAGCTGTTTCTCACCTGCGCCGATTCCCGCCTGGTCACGAGCATGATCACGTCCAGCGGGCCGGGTGATCTGTTCACCGTGCGCAATGTCGGCAATCTGATGCCGCCACCCGGCTCGGACATTTCCTGCGACTCCGTAGGGGCGGCGATCGAGTACGCGGTGGAGGTGCTGCGGGTCGGCTCGATCACGGTGTGCGGGCATTCGGGGTGCGGTGCCATGGGGGCGCTGCTGGGCGCCGCCGCACCGGAAGACGCCGAGCCGACCCCGCTCGCCCGCTGGCTGCGGCACGGCCGGCCGAGTCTGGCGCGTATGCAGCGCATCGGACGGCTGGGCCGCGGCGAAGTCGCCCTCAGCGGGCGGCCGGTGAGCGACGACCAGGAGCGGCTGGCGCTCGTCAACGTCATGCAGCAGCTCGACCACCTCCGGGCGCACCCGTGTGTGGCGCGCAGGGTGGCGGAGGGCACGCTGGCCTTGCACGGCATGTATTTCCATGTCGGGGAGGCCCAGGCATATGTGCTCGACGAGGCCGCCGGGAGGTTCTGCGCGGTGCACGGCGAACCGGCGCCAGTCACCGTCTGACCTGCACGGCATCCACTCAACAGCCCTGGCACAGATAGGTCTACACCAATAATTGTCCACAGCCCTTGTCAGGGCCGGGCGCGGGCTGATGAGCTATGACCTGGGGACACATCGGACGCCCTGGGATTGGGAGATGTTGTGAGCAACGAAAGCCTGGCCAACCTGCTTAAGGAGGAGACGGGAGCATGAACGAGCATCCTTCCCTCTCCAACCTGCTCAAGGAGGAGCGGCGGTTCGCGCCGCCCGCCGATCTGGCCGCGAACGCCAACGTCACGGCTGCCGCGTACGAACAGGCCGCGGCAGACCGGCTGGGCTTCTGGGCCGAGCAGGCCGAACGCCTGTCGTGGGAGACCGCGCCCACCGAGACCCTCGACTGGTCCAACGCGCCCTTCGCGAAGTGGTTCGCCGACGGCAAGCTCAATGTCGCCTACAACTGCGTGGACCGGCATGTGGAGAACGGCCTGGGCGACCGGGTCGCCATCCACTTCGAGGGCGAGCCCGGCGACACCCGCGCGATCACCTACGCCGAGCTCCAGCGCGAGGTCTCCAAGGCCGCCCATGCGCTGACCGAGCTGGGCGTGCGCAGCGGCGACCGGGTCGCCATCTACATGCCGATGATCCCGGAGACGGTCATCGCCATGCTGGCCTGTGCACGCCTGGGCGCCCCGCACTCGGTCGTCTTCGGCGGCTTCTCCGCCGACGCCCTGGCGACCCGTATCAATGACGCGGACGCCCGCGTGGTGATCACCGCCGACGGCGGCTACCGCCGCGGCAAGCCCTCCGCCCTCAAGCCCGCCGTCGACGCCGCCCTGACCAAGCCCGGTACGGAGAACGTGCGCAGCGTCCTCGTCGTGCGCCGCACCGGCCAGGAGGACATCGACTGGCACGAGGGCCGGGACGTGTGGTGGCACGAGATCGTCGAGCGGCAGAGCGACCAGCACACGCCCGAGGCTTTCGACGCCGAGCACCCGCTGTTCATCCTCTACACCTCCGGCACGACGGGTAAGCCCAAGGGCATCCTGCACACCACCGGCGGCTACCTCACCCAGGTGTCGTACACCCACCACGCGGTCTTCGACCTGAAGCCGGAGACCGACGTCTTCTGGTGCACCGCCGACGTCGGCTGGGTGACCGGCCACTCCTACATCACCTACGGCCCGCTCTCCAACGGCGCGACCGAGGTGCTCTACGAGGGCACGCCCGACACCCCGCACCAGGGCCGCTGGTGGGAGATCGTGCAGAAGTACGGCGTGACGATCCTCTACACCGCGCCGACCGCGATCCGCGCCTGCATGAAGTGGGGCGACGACATCCCGGCGAAGTTCGATCTGTCGTCGCTGCGTGTCCTCGGGTCGGTGGGCGAGCCGATCAACCCCGAGGCGTGGATGTGGTACCGCAAGCACATCGGGGCCGACAAGACACCGATCGTCGACACCTGGTGGCAGACCGAGACCGGCGGGATGATGCTCAGCCCGCTGCCGGGCGTCACGACGACCAAGCCCGGCTCGGCTCAGGTGGCACTGCCCGGTATCGCCGCGACCGTCGTGGACGACGATGCGCGCGAGGTCCCCGACGGCGCCGGCGGCTACCTCGTCCTGACCGAGCCCTGGCCGGCCATGCTCCGCACCATCTGGGGCGACGACCAGCGCTATCTCGACACGTACTGGTCGCGCTTCGAGGGCAAGTACTTCGCCGGCGACGGCGCCAAGAAGGACGACGACGGCGACATCTGGCTGCTCGGCCGGGTGGACGATGTGATGCTGGTGTCCGGCCACAACATCTCCACGACCGAGGTCGAGTCGGCGCTGGTCTCGCATCCGAAGGTGGCGGAGGCCGCGGTCGTCGGCGCCGCCGACCCGCAGACCACCCAGGCCATCTGCGCCTTTGTCATCCTGCGCGGCGGTGCGGCGGAGGACGAGGGCCTGGTCGAGGAGCTGCGCGCCCATGTCGCCCAGCAGCTCGGCCCGATCGCCAAGCCCAAGCGGATCATGCCGGTCGCGGAGCTGCCCAAGACCCGCTCCGGCAAGATCATGCGGCGGCTGCTGCGCGATGTCGCCGAGAACCGCGACCTCGGTGATGTCACCACCCTCACGGATTCCTCGGTCATGGACCTGATCCAGGCGAAGCTGCCGAGCGCGGCCAGCGAGGACTGAGCGGAACGGCGGACGTAGGGGGCATCCGGCCGGCACTGCCGGGTGCCCCCTTGCCGTGGCCCCGGCAGCCCGCCCGGCGACCGCGCGACGGGGAGCGCCCCGGCCGTGGGCCGCTCCTCCAGCGCTCCGACGGCGGCCGTTCCTCCAGCGGCCCGGCGCCCGAATTGACCGTAAAGTGAGGTCGCCGGACAGCCACTTACGCCCGCCAGGTAGGGTGGGGGACACGCGTCAATGACACGCTAAAACTCTGGGTGCGCCGGGAAGTCTGGTCGGCAACTGCAACAGCCGTACACAGCTGCCGAAAGCCGGAGGTCACCGAGTGATCGCGCGAAGCGAGCAAACGATCAAGAAGTGTGTGCTGCGCGCATACCGCCCCGCCGAGCGCACCGAGGCCGGCGCATGAGCGCCCCCCAGAACCGCCGCGCCCCGTTCCTCGGTCGGCTGTCCCTGCCCGAGCGGAACTTCATCGCGGATGCGCTCCGCGCCGAAACCGTCGGCGGCATCCTCCTCCTCATCGCCGCCGTAGCCGCTCTGATCTGGGCAAACACCCTCGGCGGGAGCTACGAGGCGGTCCGCGGCTTCCATCTCGGACCGGCCGCGCTGGGCCTGGACCTCTCCCTCCAGCACTGGGCCGCCAACGGGCTGCTCGCGGTCTTCTTCTTCGTCGCCGGTATCGAGCTCAAGCGCGAACTGGTCGCCGGCGAGCTCCGTGACCCCAAGGCCGCCGCCCTCCCCGTGGTCGCCGCGCTCTGCGGGATGGCGATGCCGGCGCTCGTCTACTTCACCGTCAACGCCATCGGCGGCGGCTCGCTGCAGGGCTGGGCGGTCCCCACCGCCACCGACATCGCCTTCGCGCTCGCCGTACTCGCCGTCATCGGCACGTCCCTGCCCGCCGCGCTGCGCGCCTTCCTGCTCACCCTCGCCGTCGTCGACGACCTCTTCGCGATCCTGATCATCGCGATCTTCTTCACCTCGAAGATCAACTTTCTGGCGCTCGGCCTCGCCGTCGCCGGCCTGGTGATCTTCTATCTGCTGCTGCGCAAGGGCGTCCGCGGCTGGTACGTCTACGTCCCGCTCGCCCTGGTCATCTGGGGCCTGATGGAGAACAGCGGGGTGCACGCCACCATCGCCGGCGTCGCCATGGGCCTGATGCTGCGCTGCACCCGGCGCGACGGCGAGACACAGTCCCCGGGCGAACACATCGAGCATCTGGTCCGCCCGCTGTCGGCCGGCCTCGCCGTGCCGCTGTTCGCCCTGTTCTCCGCGGGTGTGTCCATATCCGGCGGTGCGGTCCATGAAGTCTTCACCCGGCCGGAGACGCTCGGGGTCGTGCTCGGCCTGGTGGTGGGCAAGGCGCTCGGTATCTTCGGCGGCACATGGTGCACCGCCCGCTTCACCCGGGCCGAGCTCAACCCCGACCTCAAGTGGCCGGATGTCTTCGCCGTCGCCGCCCTGGCCGGCATCGGCTTCACGGTCTCCCTGCTCATCGGCGAACTCGCCTTCTCCGAAGACCTGGTGCTGGCCGACGAGATCAAGGCGTCGGTGCTGATCGGCTCACTGCTGGCGGCCGTCTTCGCGGGCATCCTCCTCAAGGTCCGCAACACCAAGTACAAGAAGCTGTGCGAGGACGAGGAGCGGGACGACGACCAGGACGGCATCCCCGACATCTACGAACTCGACAAGCCGGAGTACCACCTGCGGATGGCGGCAATCCACGAAGCCAAGGCCGCCGAGCACCGGCGGCTTGCCGAAGTGGCCTCCAGCACGCATGCCGGAGACGATGGTCCGGCATGATCTGAGAGGCTTTGCATCCGGGTGAAGAGAAGAGGGAGACGGCGATGAGCGCAGTGCACGACGGCACGGACCGCAGCCTCGGGCAGCTGGTGGCCACGGCCACGGCCGAAATGTCCGCACTGGTGCACGACGAGATCGCGCTGGCCAAGGCGGAGTTCCGGCAGGACGCCAAGCGCGCGGGCATCGGCAGCGCCGCGTTCATGGTGGCCGGCGCACTGGCGCTGTTCGCGCTGCCGGTGCTGAGCTTCGCGGCGGCGTACGGCATCCACAACCTCGGCCTCGGGCTCGCCTGGTCCTTCCTGATCGTGGGCGGCGCCTTCCTGCTCCTCGCCGGACTGCTGGCCCTCATCGCGCTGGCCAAGATGAAGAAGATCAAGAAGCCGGAGAAGTCCATCAGCTCCGCCAAGGAGACCGCGGCCGTACTCCAGAGGGCCAAGCCGCACCCGCGCGTGGCGCCCGTGGAGCACCCGGTGCTGGAGTCTGTGACACGCTCATCGGTATGACAGCCCCCGACAGCACCGCTTCGGTCGTACGCCTTGACGTCCCCGGCGGGCACGAGGTGTCGCACCGTGACGTCGCGGCCAACGGCGCCCGCTTCCACATCGCGGAGATGGGCGACGGCCCCTTGGTGCTGCTGCTGCACGGCTTTCCGCAGTTCTGGTGGACCTGGCGGCATCAGATGCCGGCACTCGCCGAGGCGGGCTTCCGGGCGGTCGCGATGGATCTTCGGGGCGTCGGCGGCAGCGACCGCACGCCGCGCGGCTACGACCCGGCGAACCTCGCCCTGGACATCACCGGCGTCATACGGTCCCTGGGGGAGCCGGACGCCGCGCTCGTCGGGCACGATCTGGGCGGCTATCTCGCCTGGACGGCGGCGGTGATGCGGCCCAAGCTGGTGCGCCGGCTGGCCGTGTCCTCGATGCCGCATCCGCGGCGCTGGCGCTCGGCGATGCTCGCCGACGTCCGGCAGAGCGCCCGGAGTTCGCACATCTGGAACTTCCAGCGCCCCTGGCTGCCGGAGCGCGCGCTGACGGCGGACGACGCAGCGCTGGTGGGCCGGATGATCCGTGACTGGTCCGGTCCCCGGCTGCCGGACGACGACGCGCTGGCGGTCTACCGGCGGGCGATGAGCATCCCCTCGACGGCGCACTGCTCGATCGAGCCGTACCGCTGGATGGTGCGGTCGATGGCCCGCCCCGACGGTCTGCAGTTCAACCGCCGGATGAAGATGCCCGTACGGGTCCCGACGCTGCATCTGCACGGCTCGCTCGACCCGGTGATGCGCACCCGCAGCGCGGCCGGCTCCGGCGAGTACGTCGAGGCGCCGTACCGCTGGCGGCTGTTCGACGGCCTGGGGCACTTCCCGCACGAGGAGGACCCGGTGGCGTTCTCCACAGAGCTGATCAACTGGCTGAAGGACCCGGAACCGGACCGGTGACGGGCCGCGGCCCGGGTGCGTCACGGAGCAACGACGCCCCCGGGGCGGACCGTTGACCCCGTCAAGCGGAACCGGTTCGTCCGCACCCCCGCCGGACCGCTGAGCGGGCTTTCCGAACCGCTCAGCGGAGCCCCTCCCCGTCAATCTCGAACGTGCGTATGACGAACAGCCACTTGCCCGGCGCATAGGCCAATTGGCGGTCCCCGGGGCGGTTACGGACCTTGGGCCACGGGCAGAGTCGAGGGTATGGGCTGGACGCACGACTACCGTGACGTGGCACGCAACCGCCGCAGCAGTGCCGCTGCAGTGGGTACGCAGGAAAGGGGAACCCCGGACCTCAGGTCCGGCGCATCCCCCGACCCGACGCACCCGATGGGGATCCCGCGGATCCTGCGCCGCAGAGCGCGCTGGATGAGCGCGCGGCTACGCCATCCCCGCACCTGACTCCTCGGCCCGCCGACGGAGCGCGGATACCTTCTCCCCCGCGCCGCCCGCCGACGGGCCGGCAGCGATCGCTGAATCGCCGGATCGCCGGATCGCCGGATCGCCCAGTGTCTGTCCGACCCCTCGGACAGGCCCTAGATGGCGCAGCCTTGGCTGTCGACCTGCTGCTGGGCCGTACGCCCCCTGGTGACGTCCTCGCGGACCTCGTCGGCGGTCAGCGCATAGCCGGTGCGTGAGTCGTCCAGCGACTTCGCGAAGACGACGCCGTAGACCTTGCCCTGCGGGGTGAGCAGCGGGCCGCCGGAGTTGCCCTGCCGGACCGTGGCGTAGAGGGAGTAGACATCGCGGCCGACCGTGCCGCGGTGGTAGATG
Organism: Streptomyces sp. NPDC048637; assembly: GCF_040650675.1. NCBI lineage: Bacteria > Bacillati > Actinomycetota > Actinomycetes > Kitasatosporales > Streptomycetaceae > Streptomyces > Streptomyces sp. NPDC048637. Next base: position 405,246 of record NZ_JBEZHQ010000002.1, on the reverse strand, counting down.
TCCGGGCCGGTCGCCTGGATACGGCCGCGGACACGGGCGGCGCGGACGTCATAGCCGCCGTTCTCCGGGAAGCCGGCCACGATGGCGCTGTTGCCGCTGCTCGCGTCCCCGCCGGTGAACTGCAGCGCCGGAACCTCCAGCGAGGGCACGTCCAGGACCGCGATATCGCGCCGCCAGTCGTAGAGCACGACCCTGGCGTCGTACGTACGGCCCTCGCCGCCCACCTGGACGGTCGGCTCGCGCACCCCGCCGACGACATGGGCGTTGGTCATCACGCGGTGCCGGCTGAAGACGAAACCGCTGCCTTCGAGGACCTTGCCGCAGCTGGGAGCCGTACCGACGACCTTGACGATGCTGCGCCGGGCATGCGCCGCCACCGGGCTGGTGGCCAGCTGGGGATCGGGCGCCGGCACATTGGTGATCGGTTCGTTGGAGAACGGCGTGAAGACCTGCGGGAAGCCGTTCTGCGCGAGGACCGAGGAGAAGTCCGCGAACCATGTGCCGGCCTGCGGGGGCATCACCCGGGACACCCCGAGCAGCACCTTGGAGTTACGGACCTCCTTGCCGAGCGTCGGCAGGGACGTACCGGCCAGCGCCGAGCCGATCAGCCAGGCGACCAGCAGCATCGCCAGGACGTTGACCAGCGCGCCGCCGGTCGCGTCCAGCGCTCTCGCCGGTGACCACGTGATGTGGCGGCGCAGTTTGTTGCCCAGATGGGTGGTGAGCGCCTGGCCCACGGATGCGCACACGATCACGATGGCGACGGCCGCGATGGCCGCAAAGGAGCCGGGTGTCGCATCCCCGGTGATCTCGTTCCAGATCACGGGCAGCAGATAGACCGCGATCAGACCGCCTCCGAGGAAGCCGATCACGGACAGGATGCCGACGACAAAGCCTTGCCGATAGCCGATGATGGCGAACCACACGGCCGCGACCAGCAGCAGGATGTCCAGGACGTTCACGCCGGACACAGTCTCACGAGCGCCAGTCGAGCGGGACCGCCTTGTCACGGTCCCACGGAATCTCCCAGCCCGTGTAATGCAGGATCCGGTCGATAACCCCGGCCGTAAACCCCCAGACCAGGGCGTTCTCGACAAGGAACGCAGGTCCGATGTGGCCGCTGGGATGGCGCGTTGTCACCCGATGGGCCGGGTCCGTGAGATCCGCCACGGGAACCGTGAACACCCGGGCGGTCTCCGCCTGGTCGACCGCACCGACCGGGCTCGGCCGGCGCCACCATCCCAGGACGGGCGTCACCACGAAGCCGCTGACGGGGATGTAGAGCCGCGGCAGGACGGCGAAGACCTGCACACCGGAGGGATCGAGACCGGTCTCCTCCTGGGCCTCGCGCAGCGCCGCCCGTACCGGACCGGGGCCCTCCGGGTCGCCGTCCTCCGGGTCGAGGGCGCCACCGGGGAAGGAGGGCTGGCCGGCGTGTGAGCGCAGGGTGCCGGCGCGCTCCATCAGGAGCAGCTCGGGGCCGCGGGAGCCAAGGCCGAAGAGGATCAGCACGGCGGACTGCCGACCACCGCTCTCGGGCGGCAGAAAACGGCTGAGCTGCGGCGGCTCGATCGTGGCGGCCACCCGGGCCACCGGGTCCAGCCACTCGGGCAGGCCCTCGGCCGTGACCGTCGCCTCCCGGCCGGACGCCGGCTCTCCGGCGTCCGCCTCCTTGCCGTACTGCTGCTCCCGTGCACTCCGCATACGCGCCCCCTCAGGCCTGGCGTCGATCGTCGGTCACCTCTGGGCGGCGGTCGTCATGAAGCGGCCACCGGGGGCGCCATCGGTGGCGCGGGCTGCCCCGGATAGTCGGCCGGGGGCTTCAGCCGCTGCCCCGGCTGGCCGCCCAGCTCGTACTTCAGCAGCTTCCTGGCCTTCTCCGGGTCCGTCTCGCCCTCGCCGTACGCGGGGCACAGCGGGGCGATGGCGCAGGCTCCGCAGGCGGGCTTGCGGGAGTGGCAGACGCGGCGGCCGTGGAAGACGACCCGGTGCGAGAGCATCGTCCACTCGCTCTTGGGGAAGATCTCGGCGACATCCGCCTCGACCTTCTCGGCATCCTCGGCGGTGGTCCAGCCGAAGCGGCGCGCCAGACGGCCGAAGTGGGTGTCGACGGTGATGCCCGGGACGCCGAAGGCGTTGCCCAGCACCACATTGGCGGTCTTGCGGCCGACCCCGGGGAGCGTGACGAGGTCCTCCAGGCGGCCCGGCACCTCACCGCCGAAGCGGTCGCGGAGCGCCGCCGACAGACCGAGGAGTGACTTCGTCTTGGCCCGGAAGAAACCGGTCGGCCGGATCAGCTCCTCCAGCTTCTCCGGGGGCATCGCGGCCATGTCCTCGGGCGTCGGGCAGACCGCGAAGAGGCGCGGGGTGGTCTGGTTGACCCTCAGATCGGTGGTCTGCGCGGACAGGACCGTCGCGACCAGCAGCTCGAAGGGGTTGGTGAAATCCAGCTCGGGGTGGGCGTACGGATACAGCTCGGCCAGCTCGCGGTTGATCCGGCGGGCCCGCCGCACCATGGCGACCCGGGACTCGGGCTTGCGTGCGGGGGCCTTCTTGGCGGGGGCCTTCCCGGCGGCCGTCTTTGCGGCCGTCTTCGCGGCCGTCTTCGCCGCCGCGGTCTTGGCCGTCGACGTCTTCGCCGTCGCCTTCTTGGCCGGGGCGGTCTTCCTGGCGGCCGCCTTCTTGGCGGGGGCCTGCTCGGCGGCCGCGGTGGCCTTCTTCGTGACGGCCTTCTTCGCGGCAGCCGTCTTCGTGACGGCCTTCTTGGCCGCCGCCGGCTTCTCGGGGGTTGCGTTCACGGAGCGGCCTTCTTCCCTGCCGAGGTCTTGTCTGCCGGAGTCTTCCTCGCGGAGGTCTGCACGGTCGTGCTCTGCGCCGACGGTCGCGACGCGCCGGAATTCCGGACGGGCGGCTTCCGGCGGAGCGTCACCCCGGAGAGCGATTTGTTACTTTTATCCGAATACGATGTGTGGCCGGACGGCTGTTCGCCCACAGCGGAATCGCGCCCTGCGCTCACTCGTCCGGCCCCCCAGTCCTCTGCTCTCACCGGCGTATTGGACACTCGGCCAGACTAAGGCCAGCCACTGACATCCGGCTTGATCGCTATGATTCCTGACCCCAATCGGCCCCCTGCCTTATGGCTCGGGGCACCGGTCCGGCAAACTTGTGATTGATCGCACTGTTTTGCATTCCGGCATGATGGGGACCACAGTCCCCCGGAGCATGTCGACAAGGAGAGATCTCGTGGACGACGTTCTGCGGCGCGCACCGCTCTTCGCGGCGCTCGATGACGAGCAGGCGGCCGAGCTGCGCGCCTCAATGGGAGAGGTCACGCTCGCCCGCGGCGACGCCCTGTTCCACGAAGGGGACCCCGGCGACCGCCTGTACGTGGTCACCGAGGGCAAGGTGAAGCTGCACCGCACTTCCCCCGACGGGCGGGAGAACATGCTCGCCGTCCTCGGCCCCGGAGAGCTGATCGGTGAGCTCTCGCTCTTCGACCCCGGCCCCCGTACGGCCACGGCTTCCGCCCTCACCGAGGTCAAGCTCCTCGGCCTGGGCCACGGCGACCTCCAGCCCTGGCTGAACGCCCGGCCCGAGGTGGCCACGGCCCTGCTGCGTGCCGTCGCCCGACGGCTGCGCAAGACCAACGACCAGATGTCCGACCTGGTCTTCTCGGACGTACCGGGCCGCGTGGCACGCGCCCTGCTCGACCTGTCGCGCCGCTTCGGCGTGCAGTCCGAGGAAGGCATCCACGTGGTCCACGACCTGACGCAGGAGGAGCTGGCCCAGCTGGTCGGCGCCTCCCGCGAGACGGTCAACAAGGCACTGGCGGACTTCGCGGGCCGCGGCTGGCTGCGCCTGGAGGCGCGCGCCGTGATCCTGCTGGACGTCGAGCGGCTGGCCAAGCGCTCGCGCTGACCCACTCGCAGTCAGCCTGGAAGGGCCCCGCTCCGGCGGGGCCCTTCGTCATGGCGGGGACCTTCGTCATGGCCGCGCGGGGCCTGCGGCAGGCCCATGGCCCCGCGGCCCGTAATGGGCTCGCCGGACCGCCGCCGCCCTCGCCATAGTGACGCCATGACCCACGGCACTGGACTGGACCGGGACGGCTACTTCCTCCGGGAGGGGTCCCTGGACCGGGTGTCCGCGCAGTTCGCGCCCGTCGTGGCGGAGCTGGGCGCCCGGCTCGGCGACCACTTCGGCCCCGGCCGGCTGCACAGCAGCTACCTCTACGGCAGCATTCCGCGTGGCACCGCCGTCCCCGGCGTCTCCGACCTCGATGCGCTGCTCGCCCTGCGGGACGAACCCACCGAGGCCGACCGGGCCGCCGCCCGCACCGTCGAGGACGGCCTCGATGCGGCCTTCCCCCAGGTCAACGGCGCCGGAATCCTGCTGGTCGGCGTGGACCGGGTGCTGAGCGAGCCGGAGCGGTACGACCTGGCGTGGTTCGTGGCCTGCCTGTGCACCCCGCTCAGCGGCCCCGATCTCGCCGCTCGGCTGCCCCGCTACCGCCCCACCTCGCTCCTCGCCCGCGAGACCAACGGCGACCTCTTCCGCAGCCTGCCCGGTCTGCGCGCGAAGGCCGCGGCGGCCACCACGGAAGCCGAGCGCACCCGGCTGACCAGGGGTGTGGCGCGCCGGCTCGTCCGCACCGGATTCACCCTGGTCATGCCGCGCTGGGGCGGCTGGACGAGCGATCTCACCGAGTCCGCCGCGGCGTTCGGCCGCTGTTACCCGGCGCACGCCGAGCAGATGCACGCCGCGGCGCGCGCCGCCCGGACGCCCGGCGCGTACCCGGAGCTGCTGGACGAGCTGCTCTGTGGCCTCGCCCCCTGGCTGGCCGACGAATATCTGGCCGTCCACGGGGCGAAGGCTCCCCGCCCGTAGGCGCGCTGACGGAGCCTCTCGGCGACCGCGCGGACCGGCCCCGGGGTCGGTCCCGGCGGCCGGTCCGCGACGCCGTCAGCCCTCGATCAGCCCGTGCTCGCCCAGGTAGTCCAGCTGCGCCCGCACCGACAGCTCGGCGGCCGGCCACAGGGAGCGGTCGACATCGGCGTACACGCTCGCGACGACCTCGGCGGGGGTGCGATGGCCGGCCTCGACCGCGGTCTCCACCTGGGCGAGCCGGTGCGCCCGGTGCGCCAGATAGAACTCCACCGCCCCCTGGGCGTCGTTCAGCACCGGCCCGTGGCCCGGCAGGACCGTCGCCACCCCGTCGTCGACCGTGAGGGAGCGCAGCCGGCGCAGCGAGTCCAGGTAGTCGCCCAACCGCCCGTCGGGGTGGGCGACCACGGTGGTGCCGCGCCCCAGGATCGTGTCGCCGGTGAGCACCGCGCGGTCGGCCGGGAGGTGGAAGGAGAGCGAGTCCGCGGTGTGGCCCGGTGTGGGCACCACCCGCAGTTCCAGGCCTCCGGTGGTGATGACATCGCCCGCGTCGAGGCCCTCGTCGCCCAGGCGCAGCGCCGGATCCAGCGCCCGTACGGACGAACCGGTCAGCTCGGCGAAGCGCGCGGCGCCGTCGGAGTGGTCCGGGTGACCGTGGGTCAGCAGGGTCAGCGCGATGCGCCTGCCGGCCCGCTCGGCGGTGTCGATGACGGTACGGAGATGGGCCTCGTCGAGCGGCCCCGGGTCGATGACGACGGCGAGATCGGAGTCCGGCTCGGCCACGATCCAGGTGTTGGTGCCGTCCAGCGTCATCGGCGACGGGTTCGGGGCCAGTACGCATTGGGCGCGCGCGGTCGCGGGCCCCGAGATCACTCCGCCGCGGGGCTGACCGGGGAGGGCGGCTGCGTCGGTCATGTGGAGGTCCCTCCCGAGGGGCCGGCGCTGTCCGTGGGCCCGTCGGGCTCGCCGCCCCCAGGGGCACCGGTATCGGCGTCCGTCCGTGTGATGTGCTTGGTGAACTCGTCGTGCCCCGGCCAGCTCAGCTCGATCTCGCCACCCACGAGGCGGGCCCGGGCCAGCACCGGCGTCAGGTCCTGGGCCTCCGCGGCGGCCAGCGCGTCCGCAGCGGAGGCGTACGGCTGGAGCCCGCGCAGTGTCGCGATGGTCGGCGGCATCATCAGCAGCTCACCACGGTCGTAGCCGGCCGCGGCCTCCGCCGGCCGGATCCACACCGTACGGTCCGCCTCGGTGGAAGCATTCCTGGTGCGCTGGCCCTCGGGCAGCGCGGCGACGAAGAACCAGGTGTCGTAGCGCCGTGGTTCGAACTCCGGGGTGATCCAGCGGGCCCAGGCACCCAGCAGATCGGAGCGCAGCACCAGGCCGCGGCGGCCCAGGAAGTCGGCGAAGGACAGCTCATGGGCGACCAGGGCGGCGCGGTCCGCCTCCCAGTCCTCGCCCGTGGTGTCCGCGACGACCGTGTCAGCCGAGGCACCGGCGAGCAGCACCCCCGCCTCCTCGAACGTCTCACGGACCGCCGCGCAGACGATGGTCTGCGCGGTGGCCGGGTCGACGCCCATACGGACCGCCCACTGGGCACGTGACGGGCCGGCCCAGGCCACCGGCCGCTCGTCACGGGGATCGACGGACCCGCCCGGATAGGCGTACGCGCCTCCGGCGAAGGCCATGGAGGCGCGTCTGCGCAGCATGTGGACGGCGGGGCCGCCGGCGGCGGAGTCCCGCAGCAGCAGGACGGTCGCGGCCCGCCGGGGCTCGGCGGGGGTCAGCTCGCCGTTCGCGAGCGCCCGGATACGGTCCGGCCACTCCGGCGGGTACCACTGGCCATTGGTCGTGGACGACATGGCCGGATGTTATGCGCTCGCGCGCGGATGTTCGAGGGCCTCTTTCGCGCCGGAGGGCCCCTGCTGACGAGGGGCCCTCCGGCACACGGCATGCACTACGGGTGCCGGCATCCCTACGGCTGCCTATTCGGCGATCTCGACCTGGATCTCGACCTCGACCGGCGCATCGAGCGGCAGCACCGCCACGCCCACCGCGGACCGGGCGTGCACGCCCTTGTCGCCGAGGATCTCGCCCAGCAGCTCGCTGGCGCCGTTGAGGACACCCGGCTGGCCGGTGAAGTCCGGCGCGGAGGCCACGAAGCCGACGACCTTCACGACCCGCTGGATCTTGTCGAGGTCGCCGATGACGGACTTCACGGCGGCCAGCGCGTTGAGCGCGCAGGTCGCGGCGAGTTCCTTGGCCTGCTCCGCGCCGACCTCGGCGCCGACCTTGCCGGTGGCCGGCAGCGCGCCGTCCACCATCGGCAGCTGGCCGGAGGTGTACACATAGGCGCCGGAGCGCACCGCGGGCTGGTACGTGGCCAGCGGCGGCACGACCTGCGGCAGCTTGAGGCCGAGCGCCGCGATCTTGTCCTCCGCCGCGCTCACGCCTTCTCCCGCTTCAGGTAGGCCACCAACTGCTCAGGGTTGTTCGGGCCGGGGACGACCTGGACCAGCTCCCAGCCGTCCTCGCCCCAGGTGTCCAGAATCTGCTTCGTCGCGTGCACGAGCAGCGGCACGGTCGCGTATTCCCACTTGGTCATGGGCCGAGCGTAATACCTGTCCACGGCTGTGGTGGACGCCGTCCACCACAGCCCGCCCACAGCCTTCCCGGACAGCCTTCAGCGGCCCGGTCACCGGGCCCCTACGGATCATCCCTGATCCGTCCCGGAGGGATCAGGGACAGATATCCGGGGCTTGTCAGGCGTATCCCGTGCGTAGCCGGGACGCGGACTGGTTAGGCTCCTTGGCGTGAGCAGGCTCCATGTCGTCAGCGGCAAGGGCGGCACCGGCAAGACCACGGTCGCCGCTGCCCTCGCCCTCGCCCTGGCCACCGAGGGGCGCCGTACCCTCCTGGTCGAGGTCGAGGGCCGGCAGGGCATTGCCCAGTTGTTCGAGACCGAAGCGCTTCCCTACGAGGAACGCAAGATCGCGGTGGGTCCCGCATCGGAAGGTGCCTCACCGTGGGGGACACCCCGCGCGGAATCCGGCGGGGATTCCGCCCGCGGCGGTGGCGGGAGACGGGCCGGCGGCGAGGTCCACGCCCTGGCCATCGACGCCGAACGCGCCCTCCTGGACTACCTCCAGATGTTCTACAAGCTGGGCAGCGCGGGCCGGGCGCTGAAGAAGCTCGGCGCGATCGACTTCGCCACGACCATCGCGCCGGGCCTGCGGGACGTCCTGCTGACCGGCAAGGCGTGCGAAGCGGTGCGCCGCAAGGACAAGAACGGCAAGTTCGTCTACGACGCGGTCGTGATGGACGCCCCGCCGACCGGCCGCATCACCCGCTTTCTGAACGTCAATGACGAGGTGGCCGGTCTGGCGAAGATCGGCCCGATCCACAATCAGGCGCAGGCCGTGATGCGGGTCCTCAAGTCGCCCGAGACCGCGGTGCATCTGGTGACGCTCCTGGAGGAGATGCCCGTCCAGGAGACCGCCGACGGGGTCGAGGAACTGCGCGCCGCCGGCATCCCCGTGGGCGGCATCGTCATCAACATGACCCGCCCGGCACTGCTGGACAACGGCGATCTCGACATCGCCGCCCGTGGCGCCCGTGCGGGCGTCGCCAAGGCGCTCTCCCAGGCCGGTCTGGGCGGCGCCCGCCGCGGCGGCCTGGCGGACCGGCTGATCGACCCCCTGCTGGAGCAGGCACGCGAACACGCCGAGCGGGTCGAGCTGGAGCGCGCGGAGCACGCCGAGCTGACCGCAATCGGGCTGCCCACCTACGAGTTGGAGCTGCTCCCCGAGGGAGTGGACCTCGCCGGGCTCTACCACCTGGCGAGAGATCTGCGGAAACAGGGGCCCATATGACCTCGGACACCACGACGCTGGACGCCTCGGCCCCGCGGCTCGAGGTCGACACACTGATCGACGACCCGCACACCCGCATCGTGGTGTGCTGCGGCTCGGGCGGCGTCGGCAAGACCACGACCGCCGCGGCGCTGGGCGTGCGCGCCGCCGAGCGCGGCCGCAAGGTCGTCGTGCTCACCATCGACCCGGCCCGGCGGCTGGCGCAGTCCATGGGCATCTCCGAGCTCGACAACGTCCCGCGTCAGGTCAAGGACGTCGACGAGACCGCGGGCGGCGAACTGCACGCGATGATGCTGGACATGAAGCGCACCTTCGACGAGATCGTCGAGGGCCACGCGGACGCCGAACGGGCCCGCGCGATCCTGGAGAACCCCTTCTACCAGTCCCTGTCGGCCGGTTTCGCGGGCACGCAGGAGTACATGGCCATGGAGAAGCTGGGCCAGCTCCGCGCGAACGACGAGTGGGACCTGATCATCGTCGACACCCCTCCGAGCCGCTCCGCGCTGGACTTCCTGGACGCGCCCAAGCGCCTGGGCTCGTTCCTGGACGGCAAGTTCATCCGGGTGCTGATGGCGCCGGCGAAGGTCGGCGGCCGGGCCGGCATGAAGTTCCTCAATGTCGGCATGTCGATGATGACCGGCACCCTCAGCAAGCTCATGGGCGGTCAACTGCTGCGCGATGTGCAGACGTTCGTGGCCGCGATGGACACCATGTTCGGCGGCTTCCGCACCCGCGCGGACGCCACCTACCGACTGCTGCAGGCGCCCGGCACGGCATTTCTCGTGGTGGCCGCGCCGGAGCGGGACGCACTGCGCGAGGCGGCGTACTTCGTCGAGCGGCTGGCCGCCGAGCAGATGCCGCTGGCCGGTCTGGTGCTGAACCGCGTGCACGGCAGCGGCGCCGCCCAACTGAGCGCCGAGCGCGCACTGGCCGCCGCGGAGGCCCTCACGGACCACATGGCAGAGGACACCCACGCGGACGCCGACCCGGAGGCAGCGGCGGCCCCGGACGCCGCGGCCGATCCCGCCCCCGACCGCACAGAAAATAATCTTGAAGCCACCGGCATTGTGGATCTCGACGGCGGGAAGGCTGGATCACGTACCGCTGGCGGCCACTCCCCCGCCGCCGCGGCGGAGCAGGTGACACCCACCTCAGCCTCAGCGGCGCAACTGGCCGCCGGGCTGCTACGGCTGCACGCGGAACGTATGCAGGTCCTCGCGCGCGAACGGCGCACGCGGGACCGCTTCACCGCGCTGCATCCCGAGGTTCCGGTGACGGAGGTCGCCGCGCTGCCCGGCGATGTCCATGACCTCGCAGGGCTGCGTGCCATCGGCGACCGCCTGGCGCTGGAGCCCACGGCCACCGACGACCCCACGAACACCGACAACTGAGCCGTACGCACGGCCGACTCAGCCAGCCGCCCAGCTCAGCGCCAGCCGCCCAACTCAGCCACCCGCCCACCGGGCGAAGCGCTCTTCACCACGCACTCGCGGGGCGCCTCACTACGACTTCACGGGGCGCGCTGAATCAGCACGCCCGCCCCCCATCCATGCCTCCAACTCCGGCGGGATTCACCGTCACTGACGGCACGTTGCGTCTGTCTGACCGATCAGACCGCGCCATCAACCGAACCTTCTCGGCCGACTTTCTCCCGGCCGCTGCCCGCGGCTACCCCACCGCCGCCAGCTCATCGAAGGCCTCGTCGTCACAGTCCACCGGCAGAATGCCCGTGCTGCGCTCATATTCCGTACGCGCTGTCTCCAGCAGCCGGCGCCATGACGTCACGGTCGGGCGGCGACGCAGCAGCGCCCTCCGCTCGCGTTCGGTCATCCCGCCCCACACGCCGAACTCCACCCGGTTGTCCAGGGCATCGGCCAGGCACTCCGTGCGCACCGGACATCCGGTGCACACCGCCTTGGCGCGGTTCTGCGCCGCCCCTTGCACGAACAGTTCATCCGGATCGGTGGTGCGGCACGCTGCCTGCGTACTCCAGTCGGTTACCCAGCCCATGCTGGCGCCGTCCTCTCCCGAATCGAGGCTCCCCCACGGCGGCAAGCGGCATATTCACCGTTGCCAGTTGAGGACGTTACGGAAGGCAGGCAGGGCGCAACACCCCCTTCGGGCCCAATCTTGGATGGCCCGAACGGACTATGCGTATGCGGCAGATCACCCAACGGAGTGACCGTGCGGCATACGTCACTTTGCGCACAAGGCAGGACAGTTCACCGTCCTGACACGGGCTTTTCCTCGACACCTGCGGGCACGTGGGGGCGCGTACCGCAGGGAGTAGGGGTTGACGAACTGAGGCGTAACCGTTCGGCTGTGGTAGCTGAGGACAGGCTAAACGAACAGGTGCGCCCCTGTCCGGCGATTGAGAACGTAGGCTGCTCTCATGCCTAAGAAGCGCGATGGCGGAGGTCTGTCCAAGACGCAGCAGGCCGCCAAGTTCCTCGGTGTCAGCGTCCTGGCCGGAGCGGTACTCGCCGGTCTTGCGCTCCCGGCGGCCGGGGCGCTCGGCCTGACCGCCAAGGGGTCGGTCGAGGGCTTCGACGACATCCCGGCGAACCTCAAGACGCCGCCGCTCAGCCAGCGGACCAGGATTCTGGACGCGAAGGGCGGCGAGATCGCCAAGGTCTACTCCCGTGACCGCACGGTCGTCGGCCTCAAGGACATGTCGCCGTACATCCGGCAGGCGATCGTCGCGATCGAGGACGCACGCTTCTACGAGCACGGCGCCATCGACCTGAAGGGCATCCTGCGGGCGGTCAACAAGAACGCCCAGTCGGGCGGCGTCTCCGAGGGTGCCTCGACGCTGACCCAGCAATATGTGAAGAACGTCTTCGTCGAGGAGGCCGGGGACAACGCGGACAAGGTTGCGCAGGCCACCCAGCAGACCCTCGGCCGCAAGGTCAAGGAGCTCAAGTACGCGATCCAGGTCGAGAAGGAACTCGGCAAGCGGAAGATCCTGCAGAACTACCTCAACATCACGTTCTTCGGGCAGCAGGCCTACGGCGTCGAGGCGGCCGCCCAGCGCTACTTCAGCAAGCACGCCAAGGACCTGAACCTGGAGGAGTCGGCGCTGCTGGCCGGCATCGTCCAGTCACCCACCCGCTACGACCCGGTCAACGCCCCGCAGGAGGCCACCCGGCGGCGTAACACCGTCCTCCAGCGGATGGCCGACCTGAAGAACGTCACCCAGGCGCAGGCCGACGCGGCCGCCAAGAAGCCGATCAAGCTGGCGGTCAGCCGCCCCAAGAACGGCTGCATCACCGCCACCGACGGCGCCGGCTTCTTCTGCGACTACATCCGCAAGGTCTTCCTCAACGACAAGCACTTCGGCAAGGACCGGAAGGTCCGCCTGCAACGCTGGAACGAGGGCGGAATGACCATCCGCACCACCCTCGATCCGCAGTCCCAGAAGTCGGTCCAGGCCTCGCTGAAGGACCACGTCTACGAGGACGACCCGGTCGCCGGCGCCGCCACCATCGTCGAGCCCGGCACCGGCAAGATCCTCGGCATGGGCCAGTCGCGCCCGTACGGCTTCGGCGAGAACCAGACCGTGATCAACCTCTCGGTCGATCACAACATGGGCGGCGGCGCCGGCTACCAGCCCGGGTCGACCTTCAAGCCGGTGATCGCGGCGGCCGCGCTGGAGCAGGGGACGAACCCGGAGCAGGAGTACCCCTCGCCGTACCGGATGCCGTACCCGAGCCCGGTGCAGACCTGCGACGGCGAGTGGCAGGGCAGCGCCATGACGCAGAACGAGAACAGGGCAGAGGTCGGCCCGTACGCCATGAAGGAGGCGACCGCGAAGTCGGTCAACACCTACTTCGTGCAGCTGATCAGCGATATGGGCGTCTGCCCCGCGGTGAAGATGGCCCAGAAGATGGGCATCGAGCGGGCGGACGGCAAGCCGTTGGAGCAGGTCCCGTCGATGACGCTCGGCGTGCAGGAGATGTCGCCGCTGACCATGGCGGCCGGGTACGCCGCGTTCGCCAACGGCGGCGAGTACTGCTCCCCCGTCGCCATCGGGTCGATCACCGACGCCCGGGGCCGGGCGCTGAAGGTCCCGCAGACCAGCTGCCGCAGCGCGATGTCCAAGAGGACCGCCGACACGATCAACACCCTCCTCAAGGGCGTCGTCGAGGACGGCACCGGCAAGGAAGCCGGTCTCCAGGGACGCGACAGCGCCGGCAAGACCGGCACCAGCGACAGCCGGTACGCCGCCTGGTTCGTCGGCTACACCCCGAACGCGGCCGGTGCGGTCTGGGTCGGCGACCCGCTGCACAAGCGCAAGATGTACGACATCAGCATCGGCGGGGTCCCCCACGACAAGGTCTACGGCGCCGACACCCCCGGTCCCATATGGCGCGACGCGATGTCCGGTGCCCTCGCCGACCGGCCCGCACCCGAACTGCCCACTGTGCCGATCGACGATCCGGCCAAGGACAGGAACCGGGGCGACGAAGGCGACAAGGGCCGCGGCCAGCACAAGCCGGGCCGGGGTCACGGCGGCGACAACAAGCCGGGCGGCGGCTGGGGCATCCCGGGCTTCCCCGACATCCTGGGCGGCGGCAACGGCGGCTGGTAGGCGGCCGATTGGCCCGTACGACAACGGCTGAGGGGCGCCCCCACACCACGGGGGCGCCCCTCAGCCGTCCTTCAAGAACTCCGTCCGGCCGCTCAGCCGGCCAGCAGCTTCTTCACCGCCGCGGCCACCCGGCCGCCCTCGGCGCGGCCCGCCACCTGAGGGTTGACGATCTTCATGACGGCGCCCATCGCCCGCGGGCCCTCGGCACCGGCACCCTTGGCCTCCGCCACGGCCGCCGCGACCAGCTGCTCCAGCTCGTCGTCGGTCAGCTGCTTGGGCAGATAGTCCGCGAGCAGTTCGCCCTCGGCGCGCTCCCGCTCGGCCTGCTCGGCACGGCCGCCCTTCTCGAAGGCGTCCGCGGCCTCCCGGCGCTTCTTCGCCTCCCGCGCGATGATCTTCTCGACCTCGCCGTCGGACAGCTCACGCGCCTCGGTGCCCGCGACCTCCTCCTTCTGGATCGCGGTCAGCGTGAGACGGAGGGTGGAGGAGCGCAGCTCGTCGCGCGCCTTGATCGCGACGGTGAGGTCGTCCTGCAGCTTGGACTTGAGCGTGGTCATGACGTTGAGTATGCCTCCCCCCACCGACAAACACCGCGCCTTTTCCTCCCGGCCCCGCGACACCCACCACACGACCGGGCCGTTCCTCCGCTGCATCCACCCCTCGCACTCTGCGACGATGGGACGCATGCGCGCGCGATACGGAGTACCCCTGACCCTGACCGCAGTCGGCGCGGCCGGCCTGGCCTACGCCGCCGGCTTCGAAGTCCGCTCGTTCCGTCTCCGGCGCGTCACCGTGCCCGTACTGCCCCGCGGTATGCGGCCGTTGCGCGTCCTGCAGGTCTCCGACATCCACATGGTCGGCGGGCAGCGCAAGAAGCAGCGCTGGCTGCAGTCGCTGGCCGGGCTGCGCCCCGACTTCGTCATCAACACGGGCGACAACCTCTCCGACCCCGAGGGCGTCCCCGAGACGCTGGACGCGCTCGGCCCGCTGATGGAGTTCCCCGGCGCGTACGTCTTCGGCTCCAACGACTACTACGGCCCCAAGCTCCGCAACCCGGCCCGCTACCTGATCGAGCGGGCCCAGGGCCGGCACGGCCTCAACGGCAACGCCCCCGCCGTGGGCGTCGTCCACAACCCGTGGGAGGAGCTGCGTGACGCGTTCGACGCGGCCGGCTGGGTCGGCCTGTCCAATTCCCGTGGCCGCCTGAAGCTGGAGGGCATCGAGATCGCCCTGACCGGTCTGGACGACCCGCACATCAAGCGTGACCGCTACGCCGAGGTGGCCGGCGGCCCGGAATCCGGCGCCGATCTCTCCCTGGCCGTCGTCCACGCCCCTTATCTGCGCTCGCTGGATGCCTTCACCGCCGACGGCTACCCCCTGGTCCTGGCCGGCCACACCCACGGCGGCCAGCTCTGCATCCCCTTCTACGGCGCCCTCGTCACCAACTGCGACATCGACACCGACCGCGTGAAGGGCCTGTCCACCCACACCGCCGCGGGCCGCACCTCCTACCTCCATGTCTCCGCCGGCTGCGGCACCAACCGCTACACCCCGGTGCGCTTCGCCTGCCCCCCGGAGGCGACGCTGCTGACGCTCACGACGCAGGGCTGAGAGGCGCAGGGCTGAGAAGGGCCCGGGGCGGGGCCGGGGGCTGAGGCCGGACCCGCGAGGTGTGGGGTCTCGGAGAGGCGGGCTCGGTCCGGGGCTCGCAGGCTCGGGCCGGGGTCTCACGTGCTGAGGCCGGGGCGCAGTGGTGTGGGCCTCGGGCCGGGCCCGGGGTTTTGCCGGTTCGGGTCTCCCGCACCCACTGATCATCCCCCTAATGTGGAGGAATGTCCGACCCCACCCGGACCTCGCAGTCCACGCGCCATGCCACCGACCCCGCCGCTGCCGCCGCCCGCACCCCGGCCGCAGCCGTCGCCCCCACGATCCGCCGCCCCCTGGCAGCCGCCTTCCGCATCCTCCTCGCCGCGGCAGCCCTGACCGGCCTGCTGCTCGCCGCCCTCGGCTCCCCCGCCCCGGCCCACCTCGTCACCCGCTTCACCGTGCAGGCCAACCTCGCCGTGGCGCTGGTCTCCGCCTGCTCCGCCCACCGCGCGTGGACCGGCCGCCGCCCCGTGAGCCCCCGCGTCACCGGCGCCCTCCTCTCCTTCCTCGCCCTCCCCGCCCTCGTCCACTACGCCCTCCCCGCAGGGGGCACCACCGCCTTCACGCTGCCGGAGGCCGGCACCCCCACCGCCGCCCAGACGATCGGCCACCAGCTCCTCCACGCCCTCATCCCGCTCGCCGCCCTCGCCGACTGGCTGCTGCTCACCGGCCCCCGCGGCTTCCGCCTGGCCTACGCCTGGCAGTGGCCGGCCTATCCCCTCCTCTACCTCGCGTTCACCCTCGCCTTCCCCACCACCGCCGGTGCCCCGCCCCCGACCGTCACCACCGCCCTCACCCTCGCCCTGGTGATCTGCCTGCTCCCCTTGATCGCCGTCGGGATCGACCAGGTCAGGCCCTCTCCCCGGCTCCACCACAACCGGATTTCACCTACAGGGATCAGTCCGCTAAAGTAGAGCTCGTTGCTTCGGGGTGTAGCGCAGCTTGGCAGCGCGCTTCGTTCGGGACGAAGAGGTCGTGGGTTCAAATCCCGCCACCCCGACTGAGAAGTAGCAGGTCAGGCCCGGCTTCCGGAAACGGAAGCCGGGCCTGATGCGTACGCGATGCGCACTCCGAGCCGTCCCGGGAGCGATCAGGGAATGGATCTTGAATTCGTGCCCGCCTCCCAGGCGCCGCCTACTGACGCCCCTTCAGGCACTTCCCCTTGCTCGCCGAGCCCGGAACGTGAAGTGATCCGGGCCACATTCGGCGGCGCGGCACGGCGCCGGCTCCCCCGGCGGGGCAGGTCTCGGGCTCAACTCACCCTCGGTCCGGTGGGCGAAGCCGCCCGGACCGCATGTATGGCCCGGGTCGGCAGAACCAACGCCGCGCCGTTCGCCACCGGTCCCTCCCCTCGTGGGGACCGGTGCCGAACGGCGCGGGCGGCGTCGATCCGCGCCCCCCGTACCGGCGCGGATCCGGAAAGGGCCGGACCCGTGGTCGACGCGGCAGCAGTCCGGATGGGACGGTTCCACAGTTCCCTCGCGCTCATTGCGCCGAGTCCGTCACGACCGCTCGTGACTCCGACAGAAGGTGACCGCATGCGTCAGGAGTTGTCTCCGAGCAGTGAGCTGGTGGCCTGTCCGGGCAACGCCCGGATGCTGCGCCGCTGCGAGGTGATCCTGTCAGCTGTGGCTCCCGCCGAGGAGGTTCCGGATCCGAACCAACGGCTTAACCACAGGTCAGCCAGCTAAGGTGAGTTTTCCGGTCCGGATGTCCAAGTGCGGGGGACGTAGGGGGTGGAGACCTTGAGTCCCGACTCAGGGGCGCGCAGAGCCTTCGCAGAACGTCTCGCGCTGCTGTACAAGGAGGCCGGCAACCCTCCTCTCAAAAAGGTGGCCGAGGCGGTCGTCCGGCTTCAGCGGGTCGACGAACGAGGGCGGCCCGTACGGGTGTCCGTGCAGCGGATCAGCGACTGGCGACGGGCCAAGAACGTGCCGGCGCAATTCGCCGCTCTCGCCGCGGTGCTGCACATCCTGGTCCCCCAGGCGCGACGCCTGCGGCCCGCGCCGGTGTCCACGGGCCTGTACGACCTGGCCCAGTGGCAGCGGCTGTGGGAGCGAGCGGTCGACGACCGCGCCGCGGCATCCACGCCGGAGGAGGAACACCCGCCTGCCGAAGCCGCGCCCCTTCCCGGTGTGTGCCCGTACCGGGGACTGGCGTCGTACCGTCAGCAGGACGCCCGGTGGTTCTTCGGCCGGGAGCGGAGCACGGATGCCCTCGTCGCTCAGCTCCGGGCGGCGGAGAAGACGGGCGGCCTGGTCATGCTCGTGGGCGCCTCAGGGGCCGGAAAGTCCTCCCTGCTGAACGCCGGCTTGGTGCCCGCACTGCAGAACGGCGCGCTGGGCGACGGGAACCGCCCGGAGCGGGAGGTCCTGCAGCTCGTGCCGGGAGGCGATCCTCTCGCGGAGCTGACCGGCCGGATCCCCGGGCTTGCCCATGTCGTCGCCGCCGCGGAGGAGTCGGCGGCGAAGGCGCCCGGTACTCCGCAGTTCGCGCACGCGGTGAGGGAGGCGGCCACGGCATGGGCGGGGCGCGGGACGTCCTCGGCCGCCCGTCCGGTCGTGATCGTGGACCAGTTCGAGGAGGCCTTCACCCTCTGCTCCAGCGAGACGGCCCGGCGCACCTTCCTCCAGCTCCTCCACGCCGCGTGCACGCCCTCCGGTTCGGGTGACCCGGCCCCCGTCCTCGTCATCCTCGGCATACGCGCCGACTTCTACGAGCAGTGCCTCGGGTATCCCGAACTGGCCGACGCGCTGCAGCACCGGCACATGGTGCTCGGGCCGCTGACCACCACGGAGCTGCGCGAAGCGGTGACCGGCCCGGCCAAGGCCGTGGGGCTGGAACTCGAACCGGGGCTGGCGGAACTGATCGTCCGGGAAGTGAGCGCCGACGGTTTCAGCGGGGCGCACGACGCAGGGGTGCTGCCGCTGCTCTCCCACGCCCTGCTCGCCACCTGGCAGCGGCGGAAGGCGGGACGGCTGACGCTGTCCGGCTTCCGCGCGGCGGGGGGAATCCAGGGAGCGGTGGCGGCGACCGCCGAGCGGGCCTGGTCCGGCCTCGATCCGACGGCACGCACGGCCGCGCGACTGCTCCTCCTCAGGCTGGTCCGGCTGGGCGAGGACACCCAGGCCACCCGTCGGCGGGGGACGCGGCGCCAGCTGGCGGACGAGTCGACGGACCCGAACAAGACGAGGGAATCGCTCGAAGCGCTGGTGCACGCCCGTTTGGTGACACTCGACGCGGAGGCTGTGGAGATCACCCATGAAGCGCTGCTGCATGCCTGGCCGCGCCTGCGCGAATGGATCGACGAGGACCGGAACGGCAACCTGCTGCGCCAGCGGCTGGAGGAGGACGGCAGGGCCTGGGAGGGCTCGAACCGCGACACGTCCCTCCTCTACCGGGGTTCCCGTCTGGAGCAGGCCCGCAACTGGACCGAATCCGCCGGTGACACCTTTCTGACCCGCAGCGCGGTGGAATTCCTGGCCGCCTCGGTCCGGCTGCGCAAGCGCACCGTCCTGCTCAGCCGTGGTGCGGTGGCGGCGCTGGTCGTCATGGCGATGCTGGCTGTCGGTTCCGCGGTGGTCGCCCGGCAGCAGCGGGACGACACCGTTTTCGCTCAGGTGGTCGCCCAGGCCGACCGCGCGCAGTACACGGACCCCTCGTTGTCGGCCCAACTCGATCTGGTGGCACACGGCTTGCGGCCCGACGACGAGGGCACGAACAATCGCTTGATCTCGATGGTGAACGCGCCGCTGGCCACACCGCTGCTGGGCCACACCGGTGCCGTCTACCTCACCTCGTTCAGCCCGAACGGCCGGGTCCTGGCCACCGCCAGCTATGACCGGACGGTGCGGCTGTGGGACGTGGCGGACCCGACTCGTCCCCGCCCCCTGGGCAAGCCCCTCACCGGCCACACGAGCTGGGTGAGCACCGCTGTCTTCAGCCCGGACGGAAAGACCCTCGCCAGCGCCGCGGACGACGGCACGATCCGGCTGTGGGACGTGCGGGATCCCCGCCACCCGCACCGGATCGGGGCGCCCTTGACCGGCCACGACGGCACGGTCTTCCTGCTCGCCTTCAGCCCTGACGGGCGCACTCTGGCCACCGCCAACGAAGATCACTCCGCCCGCCTGTGGGACCTCCGCGACCCGCGCCGGCCGAAGACGCTCGGTGCCCTGACCGGCCACACCGCCGCGGTACGCGCCGTGGCGTTCAGCCCCGACGGGCGGACGCTGGCAACCGGTGGCGACGACAACACGATCAAGCTGTGGGACGTGGCCGACCGGCGCCGCCCGACGCCGGTCGGCACGGAGCTGGCCGGCCACACGGACACGGTGCACTCCGTGGCCTTCAGCCCGGACGGCCGCACGCTCGCCAGCGGCAGCGACGACAACACCATCAGGCTCTGGAACGTGGCCTCGCCGCGTCACGCGGCGCCGCTCGGCGCGCCGCTCACCGGCCACACCGGTCCCCTGTGGTCCGTGGCCTTCAGCCCCGACGGCAATATGCTCGCCGCCGGCAGCGCGGACAGCACGGCGAGCCTGTGGAACGTCAGCGATCCGGCATACCCGTCGCAGGTCGGCGAGCCCCTCGCGGGCAGCAGCGGGGAGATGTACGCCGTGGGCTTCAGCCCCGACGGGCGGACGCTGGCCACGGGCAGTGGCGACAGCAAGGTCCGTCTCTGGTCGATTCCGACATCGAACATGGTCGGCCGTATAGGAGCGTTCCGTCCGGACGGGCGGGTGCTTGCCACGGGGGCCCGCGACCGAAGGGTGCGGCTGTGGAACGTACAGAAGCCGCACCGGCCCGTTGTGCTGGGCAAGCCGTTCACGCCCGGGAAGGGCGATGTGCGGGCGCTGGCATTCTTCCCCGGCGGCCGCACCCTCGCGGTGCTGATGGGAAACCAGACGGTGGAGCTGTGGAACGTCTCCGACCCGGCTCGTCCGGTCTCCTACGGGCCGCCCGCCGCGCTGCGGACACGGTTCGTGGGCCCCGACTCGCTGGCCATCAGCCCGGACGGGCGCACGCTGGCATCCGCCTATGACGACCACACCATTCAGTTGTGGGACGTCGCCGACCCGTCCCGCATCCGCCGGCTCGGCGCACCGCTCACCGGCCACAAGGGCTACGTCAACTCCCTCGTCTTCAGCCCGGACGGACGCACGCTGGCCAGCGGCAGCGCGGACGACACCGTCCGGCTCTGGGACACCGCCGACCCGCGTCATGCCGCCCTGTTCGGCGCGCCCCTCACGGGGCACATGGGACCGGTCAACGCCCTCGCCTTCAGTCCGGACGGCCATACCCTGGCCAGCGGCAGCGACGACGACACCGTCCGGCTCTGGAACACGGCCGACCCCCGCAGGGCAACCCGGCTGGGCTCCCCTCTCACGGGCCACACCGAAGCGGTCGTGTCGCTGACGTTCAGCGAGGACGGCCGCACCCTGGCGAGCGGCGGCAACGACAACACGGTCCGGTTCTGGCGCGTCACGCACCCGTCCGAGGCGGCTCCTATCGGTCAGTCGACGAGCCCCAATGCCAAGACGGGCAATTTCTTGTCGTTCAGTCCCCAGAGCCACATGCTCGGAGTATCGAGCGGCGCCGGAACCGTCCGGCTGTGGAACCTGGACCCCGACAAGGCCATTCGCCGCATTTGCTCGACCACTCGGGGCGTTCTGACGCCGGAGAAATGGCGCGAGTATCTGCCTCTTCTCTCGTACGAGCCGCCGTGCGGCGGGTAGCGAAGTCGCCCCGCCGAACGGCCCGGATCCGCGCATCGGGCGGGACGCCCCCGGCCGTCTCTGCAGCGAATTCGGCCCTTCGTTTCCACCGCTGCCGTACCGCGCTACGTGACTCCAACCACAACTCTGTATGGCAATGCAGCAGTTGACTCCCACTGCGCGGTCAGCCTTGCTAGTCTTGGCCACAGCCCGATCGCTGGTGCATCCCCCGTCGCCAGCGATCGGGCGTTTTCGCGCCCTGTGCAGAACGTGAACACCGTGAACAGGGAAACGCGCACCGATACCGTCCGGCCTCATGCGGGACGAAATCGTCGTGAGTTCACACACCGCCCCCTTGCCGAAGAATGGCGCTCCGTGCGTCACGCCGACCCTGGCGTCCGGCCCTGCTCCACTCGTCAACACCTCTTGAGGAGTCATAAGGTGGAGCCGTCCGGCCGACGAGCCGACCGGGACGCCAGGAAACGGAACGGTGAGCACCCATGGCAGTGGCGTACGAGCGGATCGCGGACGAGCTCCGCGAGGCCATCCGTGCAGGTGAGCTGAAGCCCGGGGACAAATTGCCGGCGGAGTCGAAGCTCGCCGAACGGTTCAGGCGCAGCGTGCCGACCATCCGCGAGGCGCTCCGCGCCCTCCGCGACGAAGGCCTCATCGAGAAACACCATGGGCGCGGCAATTTCGTCCGCCGGCAACGCACCTCCGCGCTGCGCACGAACCGCCGCCACCAGTGGGAGAAGGACCGGGCACGGGTGCCGCTGGCGGAGCGGGCCCGGACCGGCGCCACCGAGCACGACACCGGCCTGACGGTCGACGACCTGGTCTTCACAGCGTCCTACCGCAAGGTCGAGGCGAGCCACGGCCTCGCGCAAGCCTTCGGGCTCCCCGAAGGCACAGCCCTCCTCGAACGCACCTACCGCACCAGGTACGCGGCCGAGAGCGCGCCCTTCAGCCTGGTGACCTCGTACCTCGTCCACGGCCTGGTCGCGAAGAACCCGGATCTCCTGGACGAGTCGAAGGAGCCCTGGCCCGGGGGCTCACAGAGCCAGCTCTACACCGTCGGCATCGAGCTGGACCGCGTCGAGGAGCGTGTCACCGCCCGCCCGCCGACGCCGGAGGAAGCAGCGGAGCTGGAGCTGCCGCCCGGCACGTCGGTACTCGCCCTCCGCAAGACCTCGATCGACATCAACGACCAGGTGGTCGACGTCTCCGACGTCATCCTGCCCGGCGACCGCACGGAAATGCTGTTCACCACTCCCCTGGAAAGGTGGTGAGTGCCGTGCGCCGGCGCATCATCATCGTCACTGCCGTGCATGCGCCGTCGGCGCACTTCCTGCCGGAGGCCTACGCGTCGCTCTGCCGGCAGGAACTCCCCGACGGGTGGGAATGGCACTGGGTCATCCAGGAGGACGGAAGGAGCGATGAGGTCGCGCCGCACGTCCCCGATGACGAGCGGGTGACGTTCCGGCAGGGGCGGCCCGGTGGTCCCGGCGTCGCGCGCACCATCGCCCTCGCGCACGCGGAGGGTGAGTACATCAAGGTCCTGGACGCCGACGACCAGTTGCCGCCCGGCGCGCTGGCCCGTGACCTGGCCGCCCTCGAAGGCGAGCGCAGCCTCGGCTGGGCGACGTCACGCGTCCTCGATCTGCTGCCCGACGGCTCCACCGCCGGCTTTCCCGGGGACCCCGAGCCGGGGCCGATCGAGCGTGGAGCCGTGCTCGACTTCTGGAAGGCGAACGGTTTCCGCGCCCAGGTCCATCCGGCGACCCTCTTCGTCCGGCGCGACCTGCTCCTCGCCCTTGGCGGATGGATGGCCCTGCCCGCCTCGGAGGACACCGGGCTGCTGCTCGCGCTGAATGCCACGAGCCGCGGCTGGTTCTCCTCCGAAGTAGGCCTCCACTACCGCAAGTGGCCCGGCCAGGTGACCGGCCAGGCCTCCCACACCGACACCGCCGAGCGCGACGCCCGCATGGCGGTCGTGGAGGCCAGGGCACGACAGCTCGCCGACCTCAAGTGGCGCTACCCGGCGGCGGATTGATCGGTGGCGGATTGATCGGCGCCACCGTCGGCACTACCGATTGATCTGCACCATCGATGGACCGGCGCTACGGATCGGCCGCCTGAAAACGGCCAACAATGGGACACTCCGCTTATTGCCTCTTCAGGGGAAGTGCCCGGTATTTCCGGGTCTATTGAGACTTATCGCCCTCCTGGCGCATATCAATTCCGGACACCAGTTCCCCACGTTGCTTGTCTGTACAGCCTGAGAGTCCCTACCTTGTGGCGCGATCAAGAGGGCGAGGCAACAGGCCAGAGCCCCTGTCAGGGGAGGGCTCGCAAGATGCTCCCGGTCGCTTCCGCAGGTGCCGATGCTCCGGGTGCCGAATGGCTCGTAGGGGCCAGGGAGTCCGCTGCGCACGGCACGTGGTGGGGTGCAAGAGCCGCAGTACGCCAGTCGAGCCGGTGGCGTCCCTATGGCGAATGACATACCGCCGCCTCACGTCCCAAGGACGGCAGTCGGCTCCACTGCACGGAACAGCGCTCACCGCACCATTCCCCGCCAACGGGACAAGCGGGATCGTCCCCCTCTCCTGCAAACCACCCCGCTACAGCGCACGGCCTTCCGTATCGCTGTGACGCTGACCGCGGCTGCCGCCGTACAGCAGGTGCTCCTCGCCATCGGCCTGGGCGGCTGGCTGCCGGGCTGGCAGCCGTGGCCCTTTCTCCTGGGTGCCGCACCGGCCTGGCTGATCGCTCGGCGGTACTGGCCGAGAGTCCTCGGCTCATGGCCGCTCTGGTCGAAGTCCGTGGAGCTGCTGCGGAGGGTGCCCGTATGGGCGTTCGCCGCGGCGGTGCTGGCGTTGACCGCGGGCGTGTGGGCAGCACTGCAGGACGACGAGCCCTACATCGGGCACGAAGAAGCGGTCTACGCCAACAAGGCACGCTCTTGGCAGGACGGCACACCTGATGCGGGGTGGGGGGTCTACCGGCCCGTAGGCCTTCCGGCCCTCGGACGCATTGCCCTCGCGCTGCACGGCGACGTCGGTGCGCTGCGGGCCACCACACTCGTCCTGGCACTGTTCACGCTGAGCGTGACGTACCTCGTGGCGAGCCACTGGACCACTCCGCGCCAGGGCGTTGTCACGATGCTGCTTCTGCTCAGCGGTCTCGGCTTCCTACGCCGCGTGCCCGAGTTTCTCAACGACATCGGCAGCACCGGCCTCCTGCTGATCGTCGTACTCCTCCTCATACGCGCCCAGGAGAAGGCGGAATCACGCGCCCTGCTGGTCGTTCCGTTCGTGATCCTCGCTGCCTTTTACCTTCGTTACGGTGTCGTGGGTAATCTCCTGGCGATAGCCGTCGCAGCAGTCCTCGTATACGGCCCTCGGGCATGGCTCACTCATGGGCGGCATCTGATCGTCGCCGGCACCACCCTCCTCGCCGGCCTCGTGCCCCACTTCCTCTACGCCCTGCACGTCACCGGCTCGCCCCTCGGCGTCATTCTCTCTGCGACCGAGCAAGCCGAACGCGACTTCATCGGTGACGGGCTCATCTACTACCTGGCGATCTTCCCGTACCGATTAGCCGGCGACCTCGGCGCCGTCGTCATGACAGCGGGCCTTGTCGTCACTTGGCTCGCCCTCCGCAGAATCCGCCGTGCTCGTCAGGAACATCGCGGTACGCCACTGCGGGACGACCGGCGGCGCGCTTTTCTTGGCACCGCGTCTCTGTTCATCTTCGTCGTCCTGGGCATCGCGACCGACGGCGAGCCGCGCTTTGTCTACCTGCCGGTCATTCTGCTCACCACGCTGGGCGTGCAATACATCGCCGAAATGACCACTCGCTGGGCCCCTCAGGCCCTCTTGGCCATTGCCTCTCTGGCCGGTATCACGATCTTCGGTACCACCCAGGTGGTCGCTCACGGAGCAATGCCCGGCCCCACGAGCCTGAGCCACTCCACCGTCCCCGTAGCCCGGCAGCTCTCCTCCAAGGGCCCATGCCTCCTGGTCACCGGGTACGAACCCGAGGTCGGCTGGTACTCGGGCTGCGACGCAGTCACCTACGCCCAGTACGGCCGGATGACTCCGCCCCGCGACACAAAGATCAGCTTCATTCTCTTCGAACATGGCCGTCTTCAGCCGGACGCGGCCGGTCTGCAGCGCCTGATCGGCTCCCGGCCTCATACCAGCCGCACCATCCCGACCGACGGCCCGCTCGGCACAAGCACCGTGATCACGCTGACACCGGAGGTCCGTGAAGACCCTCGATAGCCCTGCTCGCCCCGGGGGTCCAGGCCCACGTCACGGGAGTCGTTCGGCATCGACCCGGGAGAAGATCAGGTCGCTTTCCCCGGCAATCCGCCCCGTCCAGCGCACCGGCACCCCTGTGGGGCGGTGCAGCGCCGCGGGGTAGCTCCCCGGGGCGTAGCTGTTCGCGAGTCGGTAGACGTGGAAACCGTGGTCTCGCATGATCGCCAACAGCTCGTCGGCCGAGTCCCCCAATTTCTCCATCCGGTCAGGGGTCACCTCGACGGTGATTTCCGCATCCGGCCGCAGCTTGTCGAGCAGGGGCGCCAATCCCCGTATGACGGACCCCTCAGCGCCTTCCACGTCGATCTTGATCACGCGGGCGGACGCGATCTCCTCCGGGTCGAGGATTTCGGGAAGCGGAGCCGCCTCGACCTCCATGGCTGCCTCCGCCGGACCGCCGTACGGGACGATGCTGGCCGCGCCCATATTGCTGGAGCTGGCGAGGATGAGGGTGACCGTCTTCCGCTCATCGGAGACAGCGGTGTGGACGGCACGGACGTTCGTTAACCCGTTGATCCCGACGTGCCGCAGAATGCCGCGGTGGAAGGTCGGCGAAGCCTCCACCGCCACCACCCGGCCCTCCTCCCCCACGAGCTGTGCGGCGAGCAGACTGAAGTAGCCGACATTGGCGCCGACGTCGATGTAGGTGTCCCCCGGACGGAGCCGGCGCTGCAGCCAGTGCGTCATGTGCGGCTCCCACACGCCGAACAGGTAGACATAGCGCTGGATGAGGTCCTGCGTATCCACGGCCATGGCGGCGCCGAATCGGGTGCGGACGACTCGCCGGCGAGGGTGATGCCGCAGCCATGGGTTGAGGTACCGCGTGGCAAGGGCTGCCTTGCCCCAGGTGCCAGGAGCGTCCCTCAGATACCCGCGCCCGAGAGTCACCAGAGTCTCACTTACGGCGTTGCTCATCCGCTCACCCTCCGTCGGCTTCTCCCGGAACCGTAGCGCGCTCGGCCGGCCCCATACGGCGTGGCCTCCGCGGCCCCCAGTGCCTCCGTGCGGACGAGGGGATCGGGCGCCGCTCTGGTCTGTTGCGGCCCGGCGTGCCACCCTGCGCGACACCCGCCGCGCGGCCCCGGCCGTCGCCGGCCGAGGCCGACAAGGGATTTCCATGACGCAGCGCTGTCGCTCTGACAGACAAGGAGACGGCAATGAGCGAGTCCCACGGAGATGAGCAACAGAGCGCCCCGAAAGCCCCCGTCACCCTGATCCAGGACACGGTGACGCCGGGCACCGAAGAAGCCCTCAGGGAAAGGCACACCGCCCGCGCACAAAGCGCCGCCGAGCGCACCAAGGCCGCCTGCCGCCATGCCGGCGTCGAGGCGGACCCGGCCGCCGTCATCGCCGTACCGACCGAGGCCGCCGCCAAGGCCGCCAACGCCCTTCGCCTGTCCGCTGACGCGCTTGCCGCGCTGGCCAAGGGCGCACCGGACCCCGCGGCCGACGCCCGGCACGCCCGGAACGCCGCCGCTGCCGCCGTGCTCGCCGCCCTCATCGCCCGGTCCCAGGGCGCCGACGAGCTCTCCGGCGCCGCGCACCACGCCGCCCTCAAGGCATCTCAAGCTGCCGGAACGGCCGCGGGGAGGGAGGGCATGGGCAGGAGCGAGGTGCTGAACGCTGAGGCGGACGCGGCCGAGGCAGCCGCCGTCGCCGCTGCCAGGGCTGCGGGCTGGATGTAGCGCTCACCGCCACCTGTCCGGCACCACCGGACCACGGTGTGGACGGTGGTGCCGGACCACGGCGTGGACGGTGGTGCCGGACCCGACCGGTGCGCGTGGGGCAGCCGGTCAATCCTGGTCGAAGGAGAGATCCAGCATCCGGATGGCATTGCCGCGCAGGATCTTGTACGTCACGTCGTCGGAGAGGCCCGCCACATGCTCGGCCGCCACCTGCTTCGTGTGCGGCCAGGTCGAGTCGACGTGCGGGTAGTCGGTCTCGAAGGTGGCGTTGTCGACGCCGACCGTCTCGATCGATTCGATGCCGTGCCTGTCACGGAAGAAGCAGCAGAAGATCTGCCGGTAGTAGTACGACGACGGCGGCTCGGGGATCAGGTCCTTCACCCCGCCCCACGCCCGGTGCTCCTCCCAGACGTCGTCGGCGCGCTCCAGGGCGTACGGGATCCACCCCATCTGGCCCTCGCTGTAGGCGAGCTTCAGCCGCGGGAACTTCACCAGGACGCCGCTGAACAGGAAGTCCATCATCGAGGCCATCGCGTTGTTGAAGCTCAGGGATGCCTGCACAGCGGGCGGTGCGTCCGGTGACGCCGCCGGCATCTGCGACGACGAGCCGATGTGCATGTTCACGACGGTGCCCGTCTCCTCGCACGCGGCGAAGAACGGGTCCCAGTAGCCGGAGTGGATGGACGGCAGCCCCAGGTACGTAGGAATCTCGCTGAAGGTCACCGCCCGCACCCCGCGAGCGGCATTGCGCCGGATCTCGGCGACCGCCAGATCGATGTCCCACAGCGGGATGAGGCACAGCGGAATCAGGCGGCCGCCGCTGTCCCCGCACCACTCCTCCACCATCCAGTCGTTGTACGCCCGCACACAGGCGAGCCCGACCTCCTTGTCCTCGGCCTCGGCGAACGTCTGCCCGCAAAAGCGCGGGAACGTCGGGAAGCAGAGCGACGCCTCCACGTGATTGAGGTCCATGTCCGCCAGCCGGGCCTTGGGGTCCCAGCACCCGCGCCGCATCTGCTCCCGGGTGATCCCGTCCAGCGTCATCTCGTCGCGGGAGAAGCCCACGGCGGCAATGATGCGTTTGTACGGGAAGATCAGCCCCTCGTACTCCCACCAGTCCGTGATCTGGCCCTCGGGGTCCGTCGTGAACCGGTACTTCCCACCGACGTACTCCAGCTCGCCGATACCGGCGGTGAAGGGCTTCGGCCCCCTGTCCTGGTACTTCTTCGGAAGCCAGCTCTTGAAGAGGTGCGCGGGCTCGATCACGTGATCATCCACGCTGATGACCCTGGGAAGCTCCGCCGTGCCGCTCTCGTTGCTGATCACGCTGTACCCCCAACTGCCTGCCGGTGAGTCACGCCGCCGGGCCGGTATCTGACAACCCATCAGTTCGGAGGTTATGGGCTCGCCCTTGCGACTACAAGGCACGGCCGGGAACTCCACCCCTTGCGGGATCGCGCGGTGTCCGCTGAACTGACGAATCGTCAGTTCGGGTTGATGAGTCGAGGAGGCAGCATGCAGACGATCTGGCTCAGCGGTGCCGAGTGGTTCGCCGTCCTCCGTATCGGCCTCGGGCTGTGGTGGCTGGAGAGCTGGCGCCACAAGGACAAGAAGACCTGGTTCGCCGGCGGCGGCATCACCTGGGCGGCCGGCATCGCGGCCGACCACCGATGGCCCGCCGTCCGGAAGAGCTTCGACCGCTTCGTACGGCCCCACCCCCGCCTGATGGCGTACCTCGTCGCCTACGCGGAGCTGGCTCTCGGGCTCGGACTGATCGTGGGCTTCCTGACGCCGATAGCCCTGGCCGCCGGGGCGGTGCTCAACCTGATCTATCTCGCGCTGATGATCCACGACTGGGCGGAGCAGGGACAGAACCTGATGATGACGCTGATCTCCGTCGCCGCGCTGTGCGCCATGAGCTGGCAGAGCTGGTCGCTCGACGGGGCCTGGGGGCTGTTCCTGTAGCCGGGTGAGCAGCTGCCCCGTCCGTGGGCCGGCGGACGGCCTGCACTTGTATGATCGCCCGGTCCTTTTCAGGAATGCGTGGACGGGGGGCGCATGGACGCCGGCGAGCAATGGGCAACGATCGCCGCGGTGTTGCTGGGATCGATTTCCACGCACCTGACCACCTACGCGATGGAACGGCAGCGCAAGAAACACGAGTTGGTGACGCGCTGGGACAGCAAGAAGCTTGAGGCGTACGAGGGTTACGTCGACAGTATGCGGGCGTGCATCTTCCTCGCCGTGCAGCTCTATGAGCACAGGGAAGGTCTTCGGGTCAGCGAGACGAGCGAGCAGGACATGCTTGCGGAGATGTCGGTGGCAGGCCGCTTACGGGGGCGCGCCTTCGAGCGGGTCATGCTGCTCGGCGGCGACGACGTCGTGGAGGCGGCGCACGAACTCAGCGCCCTTGCTCTCACCGTCGACTGGCAGGCCAGCGGCAAGATCAACGGCACCTTGGAAGACTGGCGCGAACGGCATCGCGCCGTGTTCCGGGGCATCAACGACTTCCATGAAGCAGCCCGTTCGGACCTGGGCGTCGACGGCAGCGTCACGGGCGAGAAGCACCCTGAACGCGATCTCCTGCTTCCGCCCGCTCAGCGCGACGGCAGCGACACCCCCTGAGCGGATACCGGCCGACTCCCGGCGTGGGCTCCGGCAGGCCGTTCGGTGCGGGCTGTGTGCCTGCCGAGGGCCGGCGGGGACCGCGTCAGGCCGGATGCCGCGGGGCCGTGCCAGTGGCTGTCGGGGCGGTCACTTCTTCGCCCCGGCGGTCACCGGGCGGTCGTTGTTCAGCTCGGTGAAGAGTTGTTGTGCCTGGCGATCGTTCCACTTCACGGCGCTGCCCTTGGGGGTCTTGAAGCCGAGGCTCGACACGGGGACGTTGAGACGCTTGCCGTCGCCGTCCGTGACGGCCTTCATCGCCTCGAAGAGCGAGGTGAGGTTCGGCAGGCCGGTGTCCTTGTCCACGATGAGTGTGCCGAGGCCCGCGTCCATGGTCGGGTAGACCGTGGACGGGTCGAGCAGGACGTCCGGGCTGGCGGCCTTGCGGGCGAGTGCGGCCAGGAACTTCTGCTGGTTCTGGCTGCGGCCCAGGTCGCCCTTGGCCTCCTGGTGGCGCTGGCGGACGAAGGCGAGCGCGGTACGGCCGTCCAGCGTGTGGCAGCCCTTCTTCAGGTTCGCGCCCGACTTCTCGTCCTTGATGTCCCGGTCCAGGCACATCGGCACGCCGCCGACCGCGTTGACGATGCCGACGAAGCCGGCGAAGCCGATCTCCGTGTAGTGGTCGATGTGCATGCCCGTGTTGTGCTCGATGGTCCGGACGAGCAGGTCGGGGCCGCCGAACGAGAACGCCGCGTTGAGCTTGTTCTTCGACGCCCGGTAGTGCTTGCCGGTCTCGGGGCGGATGTGTGACGGGATGGTGACCCACGAGTCACGCGGCAGGCTCACCATCGTCGTTCCGTGGGCACCGGTGTGCAGCAGGATCATCGAGTCGGTGCGGCGGCCGTCGTCGGCCGAGCCGCCGGTGTGCAGATTCTTCCTGGCGCGGTCGGAGAGGCCCACCCGGCTGTCGGAACCCACGATCAGATAGTTGGTTCCCCCGCCCTGCGACGGGCGGTCCGCGATCTCGCCCAGGTCGACCTCGCGGTTGAGCTTGGTGTCGGCCCAGACGTAGGTGCCCACGGAGCCGAGGGCCAGCACGGTGGACAGGACGATCAGCGCCCGCGTGATCCGGCGGCGCTTGCGGGGAGGGGCCGCGGCGCGCCGGCCGCGGCCGGTGTTGCCGCCGCCCGGGCCCGTACGGCCGGTGTGGACCGCGGGCCTGCCGTTGCCGGTGCGACCGTTTAAGCGGGGTGGTGGCAGCGGCGCCTGTGGGGCGGCGCCGTGCACGCCGGGATTCGGTGGCGGTGCCTGGTGTACCTGAGGCGGGGGGTCGCCCGGGCGCCATATCTGCCCGGTGCTGATGTGCTCCGCCTGCGCTTCGCCGCCGCGCCACTGTCCCTCGTGCGGCCCCTCCAGCCAATCAGTCATGCGCGGCAGTCTGCATGCTCATCTGCTCTTCACCAAATGGTGCGCAGATCTGCACAAGCGAATGGGGTGAATGCGGTGAATGCACGGTCCGGCGACGGGGTATGAGAGCCCGTTCCGGCTCGGGGGCGCAGGCACGGCGGCGGGTGGGGAGCGCCCGGCCGCGCCTCTCGGGGCGTCCGCCCGGTCCTGAGGCGGGCGGACCCCCTGGGGGCACGGTGCGGACGCTCATCTCGACGGCAGGCTCTCGTACGCGACCGGCTGGCCGATGTGCTGCGCGGCGGTACCGGAGCGGTGCATGCGCTGCCACTTCAGCCGGGTGCCGAGCAGGAAGGCCACCACGGACTGGATGACCACCAGGTACATCAGCTGCCGGTAGACGAAGAGCTGGAACGGCATCGCCCACAGCTCCCGCACCGGCTCTCCGTCGAGCCGCAGGGCGTATCCGGCGCAGGCCAGCTGGAGGGCGAGGAAGCCGACCCACACCCCGGCCGAGAGCACCGGCCCCTGGAAGAGCGCCCCGTACAGGGCGAAGACGTCGACGATCGGTGCGAACAGTGGCAGAGCGACCTGGAAGAGGGTGAGGTAGCTCAGCCCGCGGCGTCCGAAGCGGCCGGCCGGGCCCACTTCGAAAACGGCACGGCGGTGCTTCCACATGGCCTGGAGCGTGCCGTAGCACCAGCGGTACCGCTGCCGCCACAGCTGGCTCAGCGAGGTGGGCACCTCGGTCCAGGCGATCGCGGACTCCTCGTAGACCACCCGCCAACCTGCCTGCCACAAAGCCATGGTGAGGTCGGTGTCCTCGGCGAGGGTCTCTTCGCTGACCCCGCCGACGCCCATCAGCGCGTCCCGGCGGAAGGCGCCGATGGCGCCGGGGACCGTCGGCATGCACTCCAGCACCTCGAACATCCGCCGGTCGAGGTTGAACCCGAAGACGTACTCCAGGTGCTGCCATCTGCCCAGCAGGCGGCGCCGGTTGCCGACCTTGGTGTTTCCGCTGACCGCGCCCACGGCCGGGTGCGCGAGCGGCTGGACGAGCCGGTAGATGGCGTCCGGCTCGAAGACGGTGTCGGCGTCGACCATGACCACGATGTCGTACCGCGCATGGGCCAGACCGGTGTTGAGGGCGGCCGCCTTGCCCGAGTTGGGCTGGCGGATCACCTCCACGCGGGGATCGTCGATCCAGGTGGCGATGTCCGCGGTGTCGTCCGTCGACCCGTCGTCGATCACGATGATCTGCAGATACCGGTGCGTGGAGGCGAGCAGCGAACGGACGGTGGATTCGATGCCCGCCGCCTCGTTGTAAGCGGGCACCAGGACCGTTACCGGGTCGGTGATCTCGCGCAGCCACGGTGAGCCCGGACGGAAGCGCACCAGCCGCCGGACATGGGCGCGGGCGAAGAACACGAGCGAGGCCAGCCGGAGCACACCCAGGCCGCCGGCGATGCCCAGCACCCAGGTCATACCGTTCACAAACGCATGCCCGAGGGCCTTGGTCCACACCAGGGCCGTGCCCAGCCATCGCTCAGGGGCGGGCGCCGGCGTATCGGCCGCGGGCAGTCCGGCCCCGAACGAGACCGTGGTGAATTTGTCGACCCTGCGGTTGTTGAGCAGCTTTTCGGTGTCGCTGTAGGCGACGTCGTTCTGACTGAACTGCCGGATCACACCCTGTGACGGCTTACGGAACCACCGGTCCGCGGCCACCAGCGTGTAACCCTCCGCACCGGCCTGCTGGGCCGCCTTCCACTCCGCGCCGCACATCGTGTCGACCGCGGTGGTCTGCGGCAGTCTCAGCAGGTCGGTGTGGATGCCCGCGGTGCCCGCCAGCGCCTTCTGCGTCAGCGACAGCTCCAGCCGGGACCGGAAGGACGAGGCCGAGCCCATGGCCGCACCGGTGTAGGTGTTCGACCCGATCTCATGGCCCTCGGCCTGGATCCGCCGTACCAGGTCCGGATGCTGGGCGGCCTGGGCGCCGCGCAGGAAGAAGGTGGCGTGCGCATGGTGCTTGCGCAGCAGATCGAGCAGGCGTGGCGTCCATACGGGGTCGGGGCCCCCGTCATAGGTGAGCGCCACGGTGCGGGCGGGCATCCCGGCGGACTTCACCTTGTCGCCGTTGAGGCGCACCACCGGGCCGCCCTTGTCCACCGCCTTCGGCACCGGTGTGGTGCAGTCGCTCCGGGTCTTCGCGGCATCGACCTCGTGGGTGGTCCAGCCCTCGAAGAGCAGGGCGCCGAAGGCGAGGGGCAGCACGAGCATCAGCAGCAGCCAGTGACCACGCGGATCACGGGACTGCGCGTGCCGGCCACGGTTCGAGCCGCGCTTCACGTCGCTCCCGCGGTGACCTCGGCCACAGTGAAGACGGGGAGTCTTCGGGCGGGGGCGCCGGCAGCTGTCACCGGAGCTGCCGCGACGCGGGTGAGGAACGTCGGGACGTCATCGGCAGCCGCGGCGGACGCCCGGCGGGGGGCGTGTCCGACGGCGGCGACCGGGTTCCGCAGCACCTTTGCGTGCCGGACGGAAGGATCGGCACATGACTGGGAAACACGTATTTTCTGCCGTTTTGCGTTCCGGCTGGCCTCACACATGGTCGGCGAGTGTACTCATCACCGATCTCGGGTAGCGGGCCGCTTCCAAGATCCCTTACCTCGGTGACAAGGCTCCGGACCGGCGGTCCGGCCTCTGCACCCCGAGGACATTTGCCCAGGTCAGACGGTTAATTGCGGTGAACTTTGCCCGGTATTGCGACCTCCGCAACGCGGCGTTCACCCGCGTCTGCCTGAGAGTGTTCTAACACCTGGCCTCGTCGCGGCGCCGAGGCCGCCGTCCCGGCCGGTGACTGAAAACACCCTTATCCCCCGGCTCTGCCCGACCTAACTTTGACTGTGTGACCAGATTCGAAATCTGGTCATGGAGTCGGAGGGGGGCCACGACGTGGAACGAGCGCAGCGCGCTGACCGCATCCTGGAAGCGGCAGGTGAGTTGCTGCTCGCCTGGGGCTACGGGCGGGTGACGATCGACGAGATCGCCCGCCGCGCCAAGGTCGGCAAGGGCACGGTTTATCTGCACTGGAAGACCAAGGACTCGCTGCTCCTCGCCGTCATGCTGAAGGCCCAATACCGAATGCACCACGTGCAGTTGGCGCGCATGCGGGCGGACCCGGTGGAGATTCTGCCGAGCCGGATGATGAGCCGGCAGTTCCTCGAATTCCAGACCAAACCGGTATTGCGCGCGCTCTACACCGATGACGCCGATATCCTCGGCCGGCTCAACGACACCGCCAAGAAGGAGTTCGCGGAGCTGATGGTCCAGCGCGACCGGCATCTGTGCCGCCATCTGGAAGTGCTCCGCGCACACGGTCTGGTCCGCCGCGACATCGACGTGCAGCACCAGCAATACGCCTTGCTGGCGACGTCCACCGGCTTCTTCCTCTCCGAGGCGTTGCTCGCGGACCGCGCCCCGGAAAGCGTGGAGGTACGCGCCGAAATTCTCGCCCGCACCCTCCGCAGCGCGCTGGAGGTGCCGGCCGACGCCGACGCCGATGACGGCTCCGGCCCCGCCGCTGACCTGGACTCCGGCTCCGGGCCGGACGCCGCTTCCGCCCGGATGCGCGTCGCCGCGGCGTCGGCCGCTCCCGAAGTCATCGCCATCCACGAGCATTTCACCGAACTCTGCGCCCAGGAGATGCGCCGGCAGATACGTGACTGAAGCTGCACAGTGGATTCCTTGGGGCGGATGCATGCGGTGGATACGTGTGATGGCCTCATACCGCTTCAGATTCGCGCAGCGGGCTCCCTGCGAGTGACTGCATCACGCCGACTCCACGAATCGGAATCCCCCTGACTCCACCCGCCTGACTCCGTCCGACGGACATCCGGCCACGACTGCTCAAGCGCCTTCCGCGAAGGAAAAGATCCACGTCCCAGCCCTGGCCCGACCGGGTCCCACCCGGACTCGCGGGCCGACTCCCAACCCGGAGGAGATCGAAAGATGTCGGAATTAACCAGCTCCCCGTTCGCCGCGCATATCGGGAAACACCCGGGCGAGCCGAATGTGATGGAACCGGCGCTGATCACCGACCCGTTCGGCGGCTATGGCGCACTGCGCGAGAAAGGACCGGTCATACGGGGCCGGTTCATGGACGACTCACCCGTCTGGCTCGTGACGCGCTTCGAGGAGGTCCGCCAAGTCCTGCGCGACCAGCGGTTCGTGAACAATCCGGCCGCGCCGTCCCTGGGGCACTCGATCGACGAGAGCCCCCTGGCCAGGCGGCTGGACATGATGGGGTTGCCCGAGCGTTTCCGGCCGTATCTGCTCGGATCGATTCTCAACAACGATGCCCCCGACCACACCCGGCTCCGCCGTCTGCTGTCGCGCGCCTTCACAGCACGTAAAATCACCGACCTGCGGCCGCGGGTCGAGCAGATCGCCGACGAGCTGCTGGCCCGGCTGCCCGAGCACGCCGAGGACGGCGTGGTCGACCTCATCAAACACTTCGCCTACCCCCTGCCGATCACCGTCATCTGCGAACTGGTCGGCATACCCGAAGCGGATCGTCCGCAATGGCAGAAATGGGGTGCCGACCTCGTTTCGCTGCAGCCCGACGGCAGCACCACGTTCCCGGCGATGATCGAGCACATCCATGAGCTGATCCGCGAGCGGCGCGGTGCGCTCACCGACGATCTGCTCAGCGAGCTGATCCGTGCCCATGACGACGACGGCAGCCGGCTCAGCGACGTCGAGATGGTCACCATGATCCTCACGGTCGTGCTCGCCGGCCACGAGACCACCGCCCATCTCATAGGCAACGGCACGGCGGCGCTGCTCACCCACCCCAACCAGCTGCGCCTGCTCAAGGATGATCCGGCTGTGCTTCCGCGTGCCGTTCACGAGCTGATGCGCTGGTGTGGGCCGCTTCACATGACCCAGCTGCGGTATGCGTCCGAAGATGTCGACCTCGCCGGGACGCCGGTCCGCAAGGGTGACGCCGTACAACTGATCCTGGTATCGGCCAACTTCGACCCCCGCCACTACACCGAACCCGAACGTCTCGACCTGACCCGTCACCCCGCCGGCCATGCCGAGAATCATGTGGGGTTCGGCCACGGGATGCACTACTGCCTGGGCGCCACCCTCGCCAAACAGGAGGGCGAAGTCGCGTTCATGAAGCTCTTCGCGCACTACCCGGAGGTGTCGCTGGGCATCGCACCGGAACAACTGGAGCGGGCACCACTGCCCGGCATCTGGCGGCTCGATTCCCTGCCGTTGCGGTTGGGGTGACGATCCCGTCCGGAGAGCGCGCGGCCGCTCCGCCGTGCACGCACCGACGCAAACAAGGGCCCCGTGCGGGACAGTTCTCCGCACGGGGTCCCGGTCTGCCGTCGCTACTTTCCGTCGTCCAGGCAGTCGGCGGCGGCCCTGGCGGGTCCGGGTCCGCCGGCATCGACATCGGCGTCAGGGGCGGGGCCGGGGGCCGGGGCCGGGGCCGGGGCCGGAGCCGGGGGCATACAACCGGACCGTGGGCGGGTGGTCGGCCCGCCCGGCCGTCATCAGCGCGGGCGGCCGGCCCGCAGCGAGTACATGAGGGGGATGCGGGGGCGGTCGCCGGGGAAACGGTGGTAGCCATCGTCGTTGCGGCGCAGGGCGGTGAAGCGCTGGAACATCGTCTTGTCGTGTTCGTGCAGGAAGTCGATGCGCAGACCGGTGGCGGCCAGGGCGGAGACGACATCGCCGAGCGTGTGCTGCCATTCGACGCTGCGGTTGTGGACCGTCGGTGCGCCGAAGTCCGTGTAGGTTCCGGGGACTTCGTCCACCCATGCGTCGCGGCTGAAGTAGTCGTGGACGATGCGCGATCCGGTCTCGTCGTCCAGGGCGTCGCAGAGCGGATGGAATTCGGCGAGGTAGAGGAAGCCGCCGGGGGCGACGAGGGACGCGGCGGTGTCGGCCCAGCGTTCCACGTCCGGGAGCCAGTTCAGGGCGCCGATGCCGGTGTAGACGATGTCGTACGCGGCGTCGGGGACGGCTTCGGCGGCGTCATAGACGTCGGCGGCGACGAACACCGCGCGGTCGGGGCCGTAACCGAGCTCGGCGGCGAGTTCGCGGGCGGTTTCGATGGCCGGTTCGGAGAAGTCCAGGCCGACGACGCGGGCCGCGCCGCGGTGGGCCCAGGAGAGGGTGTCCTGGCCGAAGTGGCACTGGAGGTGGAGGAGGGAGCGGCCGGTGACGTCGCCGACCTCGGCGACCTCGAAGTCACGGAGCACGTCCCGGGCCCGGCGGAATCCGTCCTGGTCGTAATAATCACTCGCGGTGTGGAGGGCGACGCGCTCGTCCCACCTCGCACGATTGGCCTCCCGCCAGTCCTCAGGACCCGAAATTCTTCGCATTCGGCGAAGTTATCCACAGCCTTGTGGCCCTCGCCAACGGATTTCCGGCACCGGGCGCAGAATGGGCCCATGACTGACGAGACGACCCCAGCCCCAGGCCCCGACGCCACCACTCCACCTCCTTCGACGACCGACATCCGGCACACGGCCGGGACGAGGACGGGCTCGGCCGGCCCGATAACGGGGTCGGACGGGTCGACGACGGGCGCGACAGGCTCGGCGGACCCCAGTGGTGTGGACTCCGCGATGCCGGACTGGGAGAAGCGCTTCCGCGCGCCGCGGATCGGGCTGCCGGACTGGGCCGAGGACGCCCCGGACCGTTCCCTGTTCGTCTCGAACGCCACCGGCACCTTCGAGCTCTATACCTGGGACCGGGCCACCGGCAAGCAGCGGCAGGCCACGGACCGTCCGAACGGCACGACGGACGGGACGCTGTCGCCGGACGGCCGGTGGATCTGGTGGTTCTCGGACACCGACGGGGACGAGTTCGGCGTCTGGATGCGGCAGCCGTTCGAGGGCGGCCCGGATGAGCCGGCGACCCCTGGTCTCACCCCCTCGTATCCGGGAGGACTGGCGATCGGCCGGGACGGGACGGCGGTCGTCGGGTGCTCGACGGACGAGGAGGGCTCGACGGTCCATGTCGTCCGGCCGGGGGAGCCGCCGGTGGAGATCTACCGGCACCGCGAGTCCGCGGGCGTCGGCGATCTCTCGCACGACGGCTCGCTGGTCGCCCTTGAGCACACCGAGCACGGCGATGCGATGCACTCCGCGATCCGCGTCGTACGGCCCGACGGCTCGACGGTCGCGGAGCTGGACGACACCAAGGGCGGGACCGAGGAGCTGGGCCTGTCGGTGATGGGTTTCGCACCGGTGGACGGGGACGCCCGGTTGCTGGTCGGGCATCAGCGGCGGGGTCGTTGGGAGCCGATGATCTGGGACCCGCTGACCGGCGTGGAGACGGCCCTGGACATCGATCTTCCCGGAGATGTGGGTGCCGACTGGTATCCCGACGGGTCGGCGCTGCTGGTGGAGCACGAGTACCAGGCCCGGAGCGAGCTGTGGCGTTACGCGCTGGGCACACCGGGCGGCAGCGGAGCCCCGGCCGGTACCGGTGATGCGGCCGCTGCGGCCGATGGTCCGCTGGCCCGGGTCGAGACCCCGGCCGGCACGGTCTCGGGCGCCACGGCGCGGCCGGACGGCACGGTGGAGTTCCTGTGGTCGTCGGCGGCACAGCCCCCGGAGGTGCGGTCGACGAGCGGCGAGGTCGTGCTGGACCCGCCCGGTATGAAGGCGCCGGGCTCGGTGCCGGTGCGGGATGTCTGGGTGGAGGGCCCCGG
The DNA here is from genome assembly GCF_040650675.1 of Streptomyces sp. NPDC048637. Classification (NCBI taxonomy): domain Bacteria; kingdom Bacillati; phylum Actinomycetota; class Actinomycetes; order Kitasatosporales; family Streptomycetaceae; genus Streptomyces; species Streptomyces sp. NPDC048637. Next base: position 366,785 of record NZ_JBEZHQ010000002.1, on the reverse strand, counting down.
TGGCCGTATCCATGCGCTGGTGCAGCAGCCGGCGGGCGAGGGCCCCTTCCCGACGGTGTTCGACATACACGGCGGCCCGACCTGGCACGACAGCGATGCGTTCGCCTCGTCGCCCGCGGCCTGGGTGGACCACGGCTTCGCGGTCGTACGCGTCAACTACCGCGGCTCGACCGGCTACGGCCGCGCCTGGACGGATGCGCTCAAGCATCGCGTCGGCCTGATCGAGCTGGAGGACATCGCCGCGGTGCGTGAGTGGGCGGTCTCGTCCGGGCTGGCCGATCCGAAGCGGCTGGTGCTGGCGGGCGGCTCATGGGGCGGCTATCTGACGCTGCTGGGGCTCGGTACCCAGCCGGATGCCTGGGCCGTGGGCCTGGCGGCGGTTCCGGTCGCGGACTACGTCACGGCGTACAACGACGAGATGGAAGCCCTCAAGGCGATGGACCGGACCCTGCTGGGCGGCACCCCTGAGGAGGTCCCGGAGCGCTTCGAGGCGTCGTCACCGCTCACGTATGTGGACGCGGTGCGGGCCCCGGTCTACATCTCGGCCGGCGTCAACGACCCACGCTGCCCGATCCAGCAGGTGGAGAACTACGTCCAGCGGCTGGAGGGCCGCGGCCATCCGCACGAGGTCTACCGCTACGACGCCGGACACGGCTCCCTCGTGGTGGAGGAACGCATCAAGCAGGTCCGCCTGGAACTCGATTTCGCCCAGCGGCATGTGATCGAGAGGAGCTAGCGGCCGGCGGGGGCGAGCGCAGGGCCGGGGCGGGCGCTCAGATCCGCGGCGGGGGCGGAGCACGGGCGGCGGCCAGAGCACGGGCGGCGGCCAGAGCACGGGCGGCGGCCAGAGCACGGGCGGCGGCCAGAGCACGGGCGGCGGCCAGAGCACGGGCGGCGGCCAGAGCACGT